>CANJWH010000011.1 GCA_947478465.1 Bacteroidota bacterium | reverse complement strand
TTCTCCCCCTTATCTTCATGCCCCCCGATTGGAATCAATGTTCCTTTAATTTCCGTTTTGCCAAGCATAATTACTTTTACTTTAGGCGGCAAAATTGTGGATTATTAATTTAAGCCTATTAACAATTTAGTAAAGTTATCAAGACATTATATTGAAACAACCCTATGAAAATTATTGAAATAAATGCCATGCGCGGACCTAATTACTGGTCTGTAAACCGTCATAAACTGATAGTGATGGTGCTTGATCTGGAAGAACTGGAAGAGCTGCCTACCAACAAAATTGATGGTTTTTCAAAACGTATGATGGATATGTTTCCATCACTGATGTCTCACCGTTGCTCGGTTGGTACCGAAGGTGGTTTTCTTCAGCGTGTTGAAGAAGGCACCTGGATGGGACATGTGATTGAACACATTGCACTGGAGATACAAACCCTTGCAGGAATGAATGTTGGTTTCGGGCGCACACGCGATTATGGAACCAAAGGAGTTTACAATGTTGTGTTTGATTATATGGAAGAAAAGGTAGGCCGCTTTGCTGCCCGCTCTGCCACCCGTATTGCGCAGGCATTGGTTGATGGTGTTGCTTATGATTTAGAATCCGACATTCAGGAAATGCGTGAACTGCGCGAAGGAGAACGCCTTGGTCCGAGCACCGGTTCAATCATTGAAGAAGCAGAACACCGCGGTATTCCGTGGATTCGTTTGAATAAATACTCACTGTGTCAGTTGGGGTATGGCGCTAACCAGAAACGCATACAGGCCACTGTTACCAGTCAAACCGGAAGTATAGGAGTGGAGCTTGCCGGTGATAAAGAAGATACCAAGTTTTTGCTGGAACAAGCCGAAGTGCCTGTTCCCAAAGGTGATATAGTAAGGAGCGAAGAAGGATTGAAAGATGCTGTTGCCCGCGTTAAATATCCACTGGTGGTAAAACCCATCAACGGAAATCACGGTCGCGGTATTACTGCCAACATCAATAACTGGGACGATGCCGTTGTGGCTTTTGCTGCTGCTAAAAAAGTATCTAATTCGGTGATTGTAGAGAAATACATTGTGGGCGAAGATTATCGTTTACTGGTTATCAATTACAAACTGGTGGCTGCTGCCAAACGCACTGCTGCACATGTTAAAGGCGATGGCAAATCTTCTATTCAGCAACTGATTGACAAAGTGAACGAAGACCCGCGCAGAGGCTACGGACACGAGAAAGTGCTTACACGCATTGATGTCAACGATTTAACACTCGGCATTCTGGAAGAAAAAGGTTTGACTTTAGAAAGTATTCCTAAAAAAGGTGAAGTAGTAAAACTGAAAGATACCGCCAACCTCAGTACAGGCGGAACAGCCGAAGATGTTACTGACATAGTTCACCCGTATAATGTGTTTATGTGCGAGCGTATTGCCCGCATCATCGGTCTTGATATTTGCGGTATTGACATCATGACTACCGACATCAGCACACCGCTTCCAGAAACCGGGGGTGCAGTGTTAGAAGTAAATGCAGGTCCCGGTTTCCGTATGCACCTTGCACCGGCAGAAGGTTTGCCGCGCAACGTTGCAGGTCATGTAATAGATATGTTGTATCCTCCGGGTTCTACTTCGCGCATACCTATTGTTGCTGTAACCGGCACCAACGGAAAAACAACTACTACCCGTTTGATTGCACACATTATGAAAATGCGTGGTTATAAAGTTGGTTATACCACTACCGATGGCGTTTATATTCAGAATAAAATGTTGCAGGCAGGTGATTGCACCGGACCCAACAGCGCTGAATTTGTGCTGAAAGATCCTACTGTTGATTTTGCAGTATTGGAATGTGCACGTGGCGGATTATTACGTGCAGGCTTGGGTTTTAAAAAATGTGATGTGGGTATTGTTACCAACGTTGCTGCCGACCATCTTGGATTAAAAGGCATTCACACCATTGACCAGCTGGCAAAGGTGAAAGGCGTTATTCCTGAATCGGTCTTGCCTGATGGCTATGCTATTTTAAATGCAGATGATGACCGTGTGTATGAAATGCGCAAAACGGTAACAAGTAAGGTTGCTCTCTTTTCAATGGACGAAAACAGTGCGCGCATAAAGAAGCACGCTAAGAAAGGTGGTCTTTCTGCATTGTACGAAAACGGTTACATCACCATCTCAAAAGGCGAGTGGAAAATACGTGTTACCAAAGCGGTAAATGTTCCGCTTACGTTTGGTGGCAAGGCAGCGTTTATGATACAAAACGTTTTACCTGCTGTGCTTACAGGTTATGTACAAGGTCTTGCTATTGACGATATAAAAGCGGCACTGGAATCATTTATGCCATCACCGGCACAAACTCCGGGAAGGCTGAATATGTTCAACTTTAAAGATTATCAAATCATGCTGGACTATGCTCACAATCCGGCCGGATTGCGTGCTTTGAAAAACATGATTGAGAAAATGGATGGCAGTCCTAAAATCGGAATCATTGCAGGTATTGGCGACAGAAGGGTAGAGGATAACAACGAGATTGGTCGCGTGGCTGCAGAGATGTTTGACGAGATTATTATCCGTCAGGATAAACACCTGCGGGGAAAAACAGAACAGGAAATTATAGGCATGATAAACGATGGAATAAAAAGTGTTGCCCCCGATAAAAAGGTAACCATTATTCCTTCAGAGAAAGAAGCAATTACATATGCTGTTAAACACGCTACCAAGGGCTGTCTGATTGTAGTATGCAGCGATGTAGTGCCCGAAGCACTGAACCTTGTTATGAAATTCAAGGAAGAGGAAGCCAATAAATTGTATGAATTTTCAAAAGCAGATATTCCTAATTTAGAGCAATAAATTTAAAACCATAAACATAATTTGTACTGATGAAAACAAAACAACTACTCCTTTCACTTGCACTTATTATTTGTGCAGGTTCTGCCTTTGCGCAATGGTCTAACAAAGGTTTTACTTTTCAGGGTAACGACCGTGAATACAGAATGTATGTTCCTCCCATGTATGATGCCAATTCACCGGCTTCGCTGGTGCTTGCCCTGCACGGACTGGGTGATAACATGACCAACTTCAGTGGCATAGGCATGAAGAATATTGCCGATACTGCCAATATTATTTTTGTTGTTCCGCAGGCGCTGGCAGATCCTATAGCAGGTACTGCATGGAATTCAGGTGCTGGTTTTCTGGGTTATTTTCCAAACAGCAATATCGATGATGTGGGTTTTATCAGTGCCCTGATTGATACCATTTCAGCAAACTATGCCATCAATTCTCAAAATGTTTTTTGCTGCGGTTTTTCTATGGGTGGTTTTATGACCGAGCGTCTTGCCTGCCAGCTGAGCCACAAAATACGTTCGTTTGCTTCGGTAGCCGGAACCTTTGGAAGTGCTATCAGCTGCGAGCCATGGAGGTCTGTTTGTGTGCTGCATTTTCATGGCACTGCTGATGCTACGGTGCCCTACACAGGAGGTGATTATGGTATCAGTGCCGATTCGCTTATCAATTTCTGGGTAGGGAATAATCAATGTAATGTTGATCCGCAGATTGACAGTTTGCCCAACACCATGAGTGACGGCTACACTGTAGAGAAATATACCTACAGCGGTGGCACAGGTAATACACGTGTTAATCTGTATAAGGTAGATGGTGCCGACCATACCTGGCTTACCAATGCCAACGATGTATCTTATTCTGTAGAGATATGGAAGTTTTTCAGCAGCTGCGGTGGCGTTATGACCGGTGTTGAAGATGCGCCTCTTGCAAAGGAAATGGAAGTGTTTCCAAATCCTGCCGGTGATTTCCTTACCATTCGTTTTCCTGATTTTGTAAGCGGTAAAAAATACAGTGTTACCTTAATTGATTTCACCGGAAAAGTTGTGCTGTCATCAACACTGAAAGACGAAAATACACGTCTAGATTTAAAGGCAAACAACCTTGCAAAAGGTATTTATTTTCTGAACGTTGCAGGACAGAGCAGGAAGATTGTACTAGAGTAATTTCTCGTTTTATAAATTTTAATACCACTGCCATGAACAAAAAACTTTCGCTCTCTTTCACTTTTCTGTTGCTGTTGTCAACCCCCATGCGCCAGGGATGTATTGATTTTGTAACTCTTTGCAGGAAAGGAAATGAATTTATAGTAAAAGTAGAATGGTTGTTTTTAAGGAAACAGGTGGAGGCTGCTTACTATAATCCTGCAAGGTTGCTGAAACTGACAGCCAAGTATGCCACTAAAATGGGCATGAAAGATTGCAGTTATTATGATTCAGGGGCAGATACTGAAAACAGCTATTTTCATTATCATTCAAAAGCAGAAGGAAACATAAAAAATAAAATAGCACAAGCTAAAAAAATACTCAACAAAGCTATGGAAGCAGCAGAAAAAGAAATGCTTGCAACTATGCAAGGGAAAACATCAGCCACAATCCGTGACTAATTCTACACAAGAAAGAAATTGTGTTACTTTTTAAACAAGCTGCATTATACTGTACATAAACGTTTAAAAAATCATTCACTAAAATTATTCAGCCATGTTAAAAAACACAATTAATCAACCCGAAAACAGTAAGGAGTTATTTTCAAACCCTGCTGAAAGTATCATTATTTCTTTTGCCGTAGTAGGCGCCATGTTTAAAGTAATGCACTGGCCGGGGGCAAACATTATTATCCTGCTCACCTTGTCTGCCCTTGCATTGGTTTATTTTCCTTTTGGCTTTTATTTTCTGGGCAACCCGGAGGTGAAAAAACCGGCCATACTGTCGGGTTTTGTTATGTCACTTATTCCTGTTGGTATTTTGTTTAAAGTAATGCACTGGCCCGGAGCAGGTGTGCTGCTTGTTTCAGCAGCCGCGGCAGCACCTGTATTGGTATTGATGCTGGTTTGGATGCGCAAAAATGCCTCACCCGAAACCGTGCAATGGTATAACAGCATGCTGCTGCGCACGGTGGTTGTAAATGCATTGCTCTTTATTATGATGCTGGTAAGGATGCATTAACCTTGGCTGAGCGGCATTTTTCTTAATGCCGCTCGGAACACTACTGAATTTTTAATTCCGTTTCATATTAACAGATTCCTCGCTAAAACGCTCGGAATGACAGGGCTTGAGGGCGTTAACAGGTGAGGGGAAGAGGAAGAGTGAGCGAAGGCGCACTCTTCCTCTTCCCCTCACTTCCATAAACCAACCCTGTCATTCCGAACCGCTTTTCGCGGTGAGGAATCTCATCAACTGAAACGAAAATAATTTAGATTTTGCAATCTTAAATAGGTTGTAAAACCTTCCCCTCACTCAATCCCCGCCATTTTAGCATACCATACAATGGTGCTGGTATCGTGCGGCATGTTATAGTATTTGCATATTTTCTCATAAATCTGTTGGCGGTATTTCTTTGCGGTGGGTGCTTTTATATTCAGGTGTTTCAATAGGCGCTCACCCTTTAAGCCCTGCCTTGTGGCTCGTATCATGCGCAGTTCGCCATCAGTAAAATAAATAGGTTCAGTCCGGTTGGCTATTGTCTTTTGCAGTTCAGCATATATCAGTTCAATGGCTTTATCAGAGCCCCCAACCTGCATGTTAAACCAAAACTCCTGCGGATGCATAAGAATATAGGTAATCACCCGAATGATAATGGGTATCAATTCCTGTGGCTGCAAACCTTTTAATACTCTGGCAGGATTAACAGGCAATCGTTTTTTGCCCTGTTGGTGTGAGCCCTCAAACTCAAGGCAGGCGGATGGCAGCATGGCGGTTCTATTTAGGGTTAGTAAATAAAAAAAACACAGTACACAACGTGCCGGTGCGGGCATCACCGGAATACAAAGATATAAAAATACCTATGTAAAATGCAAAAAGTCAGTGGAGTTTATTAACAGGGTATCTTGTTAATAGTAATTGATTTAATTTACAATAGATTTGATTCCCCTGAGCCGAATTAGGCATTAAATCAGGCGGAATAATGGCTGAGTGGCATTGCAAATTCAGCTTAGCGGGTAGAAAAGCAATAGCATAAAAACCACAGCTATGATAAGCTGTAAAATTAAACATAGCGGAACCCTGAGTTCCAACAGCTGGCTAATGATTATATTTTCTGATTATTCAATTTCATGGCAGCATCCTTGCTGATTCCCACAACAATCTCATTTCTGCGGAAGAGGAAATCCCAGGGGGCGTTATAGCCCAGGTATCGGAAATTATTATTGTGTTCAATCCCTTGCTTTTTTAGCAAGTCGTTCAGTTCATCCTGTTTGGTTTTAATCTTATCATCAGAAGCATAACCTCCAAACCGAATTACTGCAACATACTCTTCATCAGATTTGTGAAGTTCAATGTTTGAGCCCGAAGGAATTGGAAGACTATTCAGACTATATCCCTGCGGCATCACAAAACTCATAGACGAGGTGCCTTTTTCAAAGGCCATATGAACAGGAGCTGTCATTTCTATTTTTTCATTGCTGGCATTTCCGCCAAAAATGTAGCCCGCCAGCACACGGAAATTTTTACCCGAACTGCCCTGTAAGGTTGTATCATTATTCTTAACAGTTGCCATAATTGCTTCGGGATAATATCTGAACTCAAGATCTCCCAGCGTGGCGATTTCTTTATACGGTTGTTGAGGAGTTTTTGCCATTAGTTTATGAATTGTAAGAAAGGAGATGATAATAAGTGATAGTATTCCGAGCGATATATACAGTATGCGTTTCATTAGTAGTACTACAAGTTTGTGGTTAAAATGTTTATTCAGGTTGTTAATTCAGAATAGTTAATAAAGTTTAGAATAAAAAAGCCCATACAAATAGCATGGGCTTTTTTACTCTGTTTCAAACGACAATTATTTATTTACAATAATCTCAGCACCTAATGCCTGTGAACCGGTTCCGCCAAGGAAACCTTTTGCAAACACGGTGTAGATTTTACCTGATTCTAAAGTAATAGCAGGCAATACCAGTGCAACGGTAGAAGTTCCTGCTACACGCACATCAAGGTTGTAAGTTCCTGCATCAAGTGGTGTAAAAGCAGTGTACTCTTTAAAAGCTTTGTTTCCGAATACTACAGCTCCGCTGCTTGCTACAGCTACATCCACTGCAGGTGCATTTGGTGAAAGGTGTATAAAACGAACGTGAGCTTTGCCTGCTGCAGGTGCAGTAAGGTCATCTGTAACAACAACAGCAGAAATTTTAGATACTGAATCTACTGCAAAAACAGAGTAGTTCATATCCTTTGTAAGATCAAGATCTGCTTCTATTACTGTAGTTGAAGTGCCTGTAACATTAACCTTGATGTTACGCATTCCTGCATCTGCAAGAATATATCCGGTATTGTTAGGAAATGTAAGAGCTGATGAGTTCAGTTTGGTGTTATCTACCAGCAGGTCAACTCCGGGTGCATCCGGTGATGCATGGGTTACTAAAATGCTGGCCTGAGATTTTACATCCAATGCCTCATCTTTGCAGGAAGAAAGAAGTGCAATTGAAGTTACAAAAAGAGCTGATGCGAAAATTGAAATTTTGTTTTTCATGTTTTTTTAATTTGGTTGTTTTTAGTTAATTAATGCTTCTGAAACACATTAAATAATACTTTGTTTAATTATTTAGATAAAAAGTTAAACAAAAAGTCGGTTATATCTAAAAATCAACTACTTAAATAATTAGTATTTTTTTTAAATTGAGATATTATGCAGAGATAGGGCTTAAAAACCACCCCCCCGAATAAGCGAAATAGAAAAGCAAACCATTAACATTATCTTGCAAAAAGCAGTGCTGATGAAATTGCCTGCTGTTAGTTAAATGATTTTTTTATCCAATATTTTTCCTTTAAAATTGTGTCAGTTAAAAATTATCAACATGAAAAAGTTTTTTCTTCTTGCAGTTTTATCAGGCGTATCAGTTTACTCTGTATATGCACAATGGTCAAACAATCCGGTAGTAAATAATGCAATATGCACCGAGGCAGATTATCAGGAATATCCCCAGGTAATATCTGATGGCAATGGCGGAGCCATTATTACCTGGCAGGATAAGCGCAACGGAAACGATAAAGATATATACGCTCAGAAAGTAAATGCAGACGGTGTTATTCAATGGACTGCTGGCGGAGTTTTGATTTGCTCTGCCCCGGAGGATCAGCAAACACCTGTTCTTGTTTCAGACGGAGCTGGCGGAGCTATTATTGCATGGGAAGATTACTTCAGCGGCAACTGGGATATTTATGCACAGCGCATAAACAGCAGCGGGGTTGCACAATGGACACCAGGTGGTGAAGCAGTTTGTACCATCACTACCAGCCAGAATTACCTTGACATTATTTCAGACGGGGCAGGAGGAGCAATAATGGCTTGGGAAGATAATGATGGCACAAGTCCTGATATTTATATACAACGGATTAACGCATCAGGTCTAACCCAATGGACGGCTGGTGGGGTTGCTATATGCACAGCAACAGGCAATCAGTATACTCCCAAATTAGCAGAAGACGAAAGCGGAGGTGCTATTATTGTCTGGGAAGATCAAAGAGGTGTCGCAGCAGATATTTATGCACAACACATTAATGCTTCAGGTGTTATTTCCGGCCTTGCAGATGGTTTGGTAATTTGCGATGCAACAGACTATCAGTTCACCCCAGCTATTTGCTCAGACGGGGCTGGTGGTGCTGTATTTACATGGCAGGATAAACGCAGTGGCAATTGGGATATCTATGCCCAAAAAGTAATTTCCGGTGGCGCATTGCAATGGACAGCAAATGGAGTTGCGGTAAACACAGTTGCAGGAGATCAACAGTATCCCCAGCTTGTTTCTGACCAGAACGGGGGCGCCATTATTGCATGGCAGGATGGTATAAGTGATGCATCCGATATTTATGCACAACATATAAGTTCAGCAGGAAATTTAATCTGGACTGCTTATGGAGTTGCAGTAACTGACATTGCAGATAATCAAAGTAGTCCTCAGATTATTGCTGATAATTCGGGTGGTGCCATTATTGCCTGGCTCGACACGCGCAACGGTAATATTAATCCAGACATATACGCACAATTCTTAAACGTTTCAGGAGTGCCGCAGTGGACAGCAGACGGAACCGGAGTTTGTTTGCAAACCGCTAACCAGTCTAACGTAAAACTTGTTTCGGATGGCAATGGTGGTGCTATATTTACCTGGGATGATACAAGAACCGGATCAACTGATATTTATGCACAAAACATCTGTGCCTCGGGATGGTTGGGTTTATGCACTTCTTCCATCAGTGACAGAGAGAATAGCTCAGCTATTTCTTTAGCCACAGCAAACAATATACTTACCGTTCAGTTTGAGAATATTCACAATCAGCAGTCAGTTCTCAGCATTGTTGATATTTCGGGCAAACTTCTCTTTACTGAAAACAATGTAAATACAACAAACCGATTTGAAATAAACACTTCAGCATTTTCTTCGGGTATTTACTTAGTTATTCTGCAAAGTGGTTCTGCAACTCAAACTGCAAAATTTTTTAAAAACTGAACAGGTTTTTAAGTTATAAAGATTTGTGCCCTTACAGCCGTGACTTATAATCTCTAAAACCATTTTTGCTTTTAATTAATTTATGTGCAGGTTTTCTGTAGGAATGATTGAGCATCCTGTCACCCAATACCCATCAAATCAGCATGTCATAATTTAACAGGGTTTAATTATTTTCTGCGCCCTGTAATATCCAGTTGTAAACAAGTTGCTTTTGTTCCAGTGTAAGAGAATCTCCCGATGGCATAAAATTATTAGATAATACCTGATAAAGGCGGCTTTGTGCCGTATCATGAGGGATAACATTTGCATAATTAATTACCTCGTCATAAGTCTGTAAAGGAAAATTATAAAGATTGCTTTCAGCATGGCAGCCCGATGTTGTACAATGGAGGGCAAACAGGGGAGCAATACTTTGCGAATAACTGACAGAGGTATCACTTGGTGCCGTATTGTTACTTTTTTTGCAGGCTCCTGAAAAAATAAGGATGAAGACAATGAAAAAACAGAAATAATTTCGCCCCCTAAGCATACTGCAAATTTAGGGCTATCTCATGCTATTATTAAAGAGTAATATTATGTTAATGTTAATTTCTGTGCCGGTTTCGTTGTTGAAATAAGCAGTAAAAGCAACAATGCAAGAATTAAAATGGTGAAGAATAATTAGGGAAGGTCAAGTTATTTTAAAAACAAAACAATACTTGAAATACCTTTGTATATAATTATGAAACTAAAAGATGCACTTATCCTTGTTGCGATAATAGTACAGTTGGTTATTGCCGGCAGTGCCACCAGTCAGTCAGCAGGTAAAACAAATTCCAATAAAACTGTATCATCACAAAAGCAGCAATTGCCCGGTGATATATTTCTTAAATACCCTGAAGGAAAAATACCTGCTGAAACAGATCACCTCAGTCAGTCGCATGTTTATTGTTATGCCTATATAAGTAACAAAACAAAAGTGGAAGAAAATCCTCTTATTTTTATTTCAAATGTTTTTAAAATTGAAAAACATAATGACGGCAGCTGGCCGCTGAAGAGCGAACTGATAGCTGAGTTGCAGAAACGTTCGTCAGCAGGCACAGTAACTCTTGTTGGATATTACTTTGGCTATGATAATGCAGCAGCAGCCAGCAATAACCTGATGAATGATGCCTTGTCAGCAGGTTTTACTGTAAAAATGATAGAATATAATCCACAACCATCTCAGGATAAAGAGGTCGGTAACTAAAACAGGATTTTATATTCATCCATAAATTCACACTGTATTAGATTTTCTATTTTTACGCATACATAATTTCAGCGCAGATGTATGCACTCCGTCTATTAATAATTACCTGTTTATGCTTCTTTATGGGTGCATGGAATGCAACAACTTTTGCGCAACAGAAATATTCAGCTACAGATATTAAAGCCGGACATCAGAAAATAAAAGCGAAAAACAATTATGCCTCGTTTAAGTTTTCGTGTACAGGTAAAAACCTTGATAATGATACCTGTATAAGTATCAGTGATTCTGCTATAAGTATTACCTGCCTAAATTCCGGTAATCGTTCATTTATACGGGCAACATTTAATGCCGGTGGTGAACATTATTTTGGTTTAGGCGAACAGTTTTCCTGTCTTGATTTTAGAAACACAAAACCCTATGTTTTTACCGAGGAGCAAGGCATTGGTCGCGGTGATAAACGGGTAAGCAGGTTTACACGGATGTTTGGCGTTTCAGGAAACAGGTTCAGTTCTTATGCACCTCTTAATTTTTTCTTTACTGAAAATAACAACGCATTTATTTTTACCGGCAGTCCTTATATCAGTTATGATTTTACAAAAGGTAATTCGTTTTCAATTGAAAGCTGGAGCAATCATTTAAACATCTATAACATCACTTCTGCTAATCCTAAACAACTGTTAAGTAAAGCCGCCACCCTGACAGGAAAAATGCCGCTCTTGCCTGACTGGGCTTTTGGAACCTGGCTGGGTTTGCAGGGCGGAGCAACCAAAGTGGAAGAAATTATCAATAAGGCTTTGAAACATAATAATCCGGTAACTGCTGTATGGATTCAGGACTGGGTGGGAAGACGAAAAACGCGTTTTGGTTCGCAACTCTGGTGGACATGGGAAGCTGATACTGTTGCTTATCCTGATTTTGTAAATTTTTGTAAACGCATGGGTAAACAAAACATACGGGTATTGGGCTACATCAATTCTTTTATGGCTAACGAAGGCAGGCTGTTTGAAGAGGCCCGCACAAATGGTTATCTCGTAAAAAATAAAAAGCACGAAGACTATGTTATAAAAACAGCCGGCTTTCCTGCTTATTTAATTGATCTTACTAATCCTGCTGCTTTTCAATGGATGAAGCAGGTTATAAAACATAATCTTATTGATGTGGGCTTAAGCGGCTGGATGGCTGATTATGCTGAATGGCTTCCGCTGGATGCTGTATTATTTTCAGGCGAAGATGCTTTTGATTATCATAATCAATATGCCGTTGATTGGGCAAGGCTTAACAGAGAGGCTATTCAGGAAGCCGGAAGAGAAGGTGATATTGTTTTCTTTACAAGAAGTGGTGCATTGGGTTCTGCTGCTTATTCAACATTGTTCTGGGCAGGTGACCAAATGGTTGACTGGGGTGAACACGATGGCTTACCTTCAGTAGTTTGCGCTCTTATTACTTCCGGACTTTCGGGCATTACACTCAACCACTCAGATATTGGCGGTTACACCACTCTGGATAATTTATTTATTAAAGTTAAAAGAGATGAGGAATTATTAAAACGATGGATTGAATTTGCTGCATTTACTCCTGTTTTCAGAACTCATGAAGGATTAAAACCTGAGAGCAATATGCAGGTATACTCCAGCGACTCGATGATGAATTTTTTCACCCGTTTCGGACAACTTCATTGGGCGTTAAAAGATTATTTTAAAGAACTTAATATCGAAGCAACTGAAAATGCCATACCTATTGTAAGAGCTTTGTTGCTTGAGTTTCCGGCTGATACCTTAACCTATACCATCAAAGACCAGTTTATGCTGGGTGAAGATTTACTGGTAGCACCGGTAATAGAGAAAGGTGCAAAATCCCGACAGGTTTATTTTCCGGCAGGCGAATGGATAAATGTCTGGACAAAAGAACTGGTAAGCGGAAGCAGTACTCAGCGCATAAATTCAGAAGTCGGTTTTCCTCCCGCATACATCAGAAAAAACGGAAAATATAGCAGTAATTTAATTTCTGTTTTTGATAAGCTTAACACCGCTCAGTAATTTGAAACATTGTGTTAACGTTATTTTTTTCTTAGAAATTGCAATCTGTTAATTACCTTTTTAAATTTACCGCATAAATAATAAACAGCCCAATCTTACTCAAACAATTATGAAAAACAATTCTAAAACCATAGCTGTAATTTTATTATTACTGCTTCTAGGCTCAGTTGGATATAATTTTATTCAGCAAAGACAATTGGGCGAAACTAAAGTAACAGATGAGATAGTTATTGACAGCCTTATTCAAACCAGAGTTAATCTTACCAATGAATTGGAACAGGCATCGCTTGAGCTAATGGTTTATAAAGGCTTTTCGTCACGCGGTGATAGTCTTTTGGTAGATGCAACAGACAGAATAGCACGCAAAGAAGAAAAAATAAAACAACTTATTGCTTCAGAAAAAAATCTGGAAAAACTTAATAAACTCCTGAAAGTAGAATTGGAAGAATTAAAAAAGCTCCGTGACGAAAATCTTGAAACTATAGATAAACTGATGAGTGAGAATAAGCAGCTGAAGACAGAGAACACAGCACTCAACAATTCCCTTCAGATAGTTATGGAACAAAATATGGACTATTATAAGACCATAAAAACAGCCGAAGTTTTAAAAACCGGAAACCTGAGTACACTCACCTACAAACGTAAGAATAACAACAAGTATGCTGAAACGATGATTGCAAAGCGTACCAACAAAGTGGATGTTTGTTTTGATATTGTTGAAAATAAAGTTTCAAAACCGGGAAAACGAAATGTTTACCTGCGCATAATAGCGCCCGATGGTATGCCACTTGGTAACAGAAGCACAGGTTCCGGGTCATTTAAAAATCCAAGTACTAATGAAGATGTATTGTATACAGCATTAGAAGAAATTGACTATCTGAATTCTGCTACTCCTATTTGCATGTCCTATGAAGAAGGTGATAGGATATATGCTCCCGGTACTTACCTTATTGAAGTTTACATTGAAGGTTATCCTGCGGGTGCAAGCAGTTTTAGTTTAAAATAAATAAACTAAGTTCTTTTATGAGGAAATAATGTAATCCCTCATTAAAGTTATATATCAATTGTTATTAGTTTTAATGATTGAAGGATTGGTTTCTTGCAGAATAATAAAATGTATATTTGAATGTTCTTATTAATGCTGTTCTTCACTCATGTTACAGCGTGTTATAGGGTTTTAAGTTTAAATGAATAAGATTAAGCAGCTATTTCCAACTTCATTTTTTTTGTTGCTTCTGCTTTTCGGCACGCATAATTTGTTTGCTCAAAGAAATACAACTCCGGGAAGTCATTATAAACAAAAGCACTCAAATAAAGGTACTAACCGTTATTCTTCTCCCAATGCAGGTAGCAATACTAACGCTGCAAATACCAATGTTGCAAATGATACTATTGAAGAAGTAAAAACAGGTTCTGAGGGAAGAATTGAATTTATGAAAAAATCAGGCCATCCTTTCGGATGGCCCGGATATATTGTAGACTATATTGTGCCGCTTGACAAAGGTGGTTGTGATTGCTCTTCAAACATGCAATGGATAACTATTGAAGCAGCAAAAGCACAAGGCAAATTAGAATAATCATCAGCAACTAATAATTAGTAACTCAATTAATAAAATGAAAAAAAATCTACCCATTCTTTTTACTATTAGCTTTTCTTTAATGCTTAGTATTTATGCACAGGCACAGCAGAGCTGCTCATTCATTATTCATGTTGATGGTGTAAATGGAATAAATGATACCGGTTGCGGAAGTGAAGGCACACCTTGTGCAACCATTGCATTAGGTATCACTAGAGCTATTGACCTGGGATATACTAATGTGCGTATTTCTTCAGGAACTTATAATGAAGTTGTTCAGTTGGCTGACGGTATTAACCTTTGGGGTGGCTTTGATTCACAATGGGTTGTTACCGGTTTAACAACAATAAACGGAGGATTATATAACGGAGAATATTATACCATAAATGGAGATGGTATTAATACACCTACTGTGATTTCTGATTTTGAAATTTTTGCACCCGATGCTACAATTCCGGGAAAAAGTTCTTATGGTTTGCATATTGCAAACTCTACTGGTCTTAAGTTTCAGAGGGTAACTGTGCATGGAGGTGCTGGAGCAAACGGTCTTGCAGGATTTAATGGAACAGATGCCACCATTTTGGCATCTAACGGAGGTAATGGTGGAAATTCTGATGAGTACAATACCGCATGTGATGACAGTAATGCAGGTACAGGTGGCAGCGGAGCTGTAACAACGGGTAATCCGGCCACAGCAGGAGGTAACGGAGGTCGTGGAGGTCATATGGACAGTGATTGCAGTGGTATTCCTAATTTTAATGCAACAGGAGGAATTAACGGATCAAATGCAGCATCTTTTGTTGTAAATAGTTTTGGCTACAGAGGTGCGGGTGGAGGAACCTGCAACAATGGTGGTAATGGAAATGACGGACAAACCATTCATGGTTCCGGAGGAACTGGCGCTACACAGTCTGCCAATGTTGTGGGATTATTTTTTGAGGCTACATTGGGCAGTAACGGAGTCCTTGGTGCAAACGGCACGGGTGGTGGTGGTGGTGGTGGTTCGGGTGGCTGTGATGATGGAACAGATTCTTACGGTGCAGGCGGTGGCGGTGGTGGTTCAGGCGGTATTGCTTCTGATGTTGCAGGTTCAGGAGGCATGTCGGGAGGCAATAGTGCAGCAGTCTTTTTGTTCTCATCAACTTGCGATTTTGTTGATTGTAATATTATACTTGGTGCCGGAGGAAATGGAGGAAATGGCGGTGCTTCAGGATTAGGAACACTTGGAGGTTCAGGCGGAATAGGTGGAGCAGGAAACGGAACAGGTGCAGGAGGAAATGGTGGTAAAGGCGGTGATGGTGGCAACAGCGGTGCAGGTGGTGGTGGTGCAGGAGGTTCTGCTTATGGATTTTATGGAGAGAACTCTGTTATCAATCGTTCAAATACAAATCTCAGTGGCGGTGTGGCAGGAACTTCCGGAAACGGGGGCAACGGAACTCCGGGTGGTTTGGAAGGCACTGCAGGTAATCCGGGAATGGCAACAAATTTTGGTGGTTCACTAACAGATAACATTGCTACTCTTGCTTTGGAAGAAGACCCTTGCATAGAAATTATTACAGCCGATTTATCAGTACTTCAGTTTTGTGCCGGAGAAACCACAACTGTAGATTACAATGCAGTAGGAAATTTTTCAAATGGCAACACATTTACTGCTCAGCTTTCTGATGCTAACGGAGATTTTTCATCACCTGTTGATATCGGTTTTATTACCTCTACTACTTCAGGAACCATTACAGTGGTTCTGCCGGCTAATGCTGTGGGTGGATCAGGCTACAGAATTCGTGTGGTTTCATCGGCCACACCTTCAATAGGTTTGGAAACGCCAACGGACATTGTTATTAATCCGTTGCCTGTAGTTTCAGCTATTGCATCAGCAACTTCAGTTTGTTTAGGAAATTCGGTAACACTTGCAGGTAGCGGTCCTGATGATTTTGTCTGGAATAATAGTGTTGATAATGGTGTGGCATTCTTCCCAACTGAAAGCCTCTATTATACTGTAACCGGAACTGACCAAACAACTTCCTGCTCCAACATTGATTCGGTATTGGTTACAGTTGTTGAACTTCCTGACACATCGGTTGTGATTAATGGTAATCAACTGCAGGCAGTGTTAATCGGTGCTACTTATCAATGGGTAGATTGTAATAACAACTATGCACCGCTTGATGGTTTTACTTCTGCAACATTTGATCCGGCAACATCTGGAAGCTATGCGGTAATTGTTACTCAAAATAATTGCAGAGATACTTCGTCATGCTACCCTGTTCTGATTACAGATATAAAAGAGGTGTCATTAAATCACATTGTTATTATTTACCCTAATCCATCGCCTGACGGAAGGATTGATATTGCCGGTCAGTCGCAGGTTGATGCAACAATTGATGTTTTTGACGTTACGGGAAAATTGGTACTCAGCAACTATTTACCGGCACACGGAAAAACGAGTATCCGAATCAAAGGAAAAGGAATGTTCTTTGTTCGTGCATTATTTACTGATGGCAGCGTTAATGTGCAAAAAGTGTTGATTTATTAAGAGTTTGATTTTCTTTATGCGTCATTTAATTCTTTTGCTCACAGCTTTTGTCTGCTGCATTTATTATGCTGATGGAAGCAATAGAATTACTCCTGATACTGCTAAAGTAGTAGCGAAGGTGCCTGACACTTTTTTGGAACTTAGAATAAGTAACGATTCTGTTTCAAGGAATAGCTTACTCAACGAAAAGATTATTGACCTTGTAAATGTTGATGAGCGCGATAAAAGAACTCCAACTCCTTATACTACCCATCAGGGAGGTATAATAGGAGGATGGATTGTTCGCAGCTTAGGTTTTTACTGGAAAGCAGTAGACCGCAAGAGACATAAATTTGTGGGCACTAACAGAAATGGACTTTCTCTTCCCGGCAAGAAAGATGAATTGACAGAACATGATGTAAATTTCAATCTTATTCCTCATTTACCGGCATATCTAAACTTGGTTTATGATGGCAGCATTGCTCAAAGCAAACGGAGGCAATTTAAGCGTGCTGACAATACCGATATAACAATACCACCCTATATTTCCCCAACAGAGGAAACGGCAGAATCGTATGAACTCCATTGCGAGCTTACGCCACCCAAAAGAATGCGTGATTCGCTCAATGCACTTTTTTATCCCTGCATGCACGGCTGCAACCTTGACCAGCATCCTAATTTTTTTGACATGAAACCTACGGTAGGTATGTATGGCATATTTGTGTTGGATTGCAATCATTCGTGCCATCCGGAAATTCATCCTTATGAATGGCTGTGGTGGCTGCGGTTTACTGAAAAAGAAAAAGCGCCCGGTAATTTTAATAAAGACTGGATGATTGGCTTTTTTAAAGAAAGCAGCAACCGCTTTATTCACTGGACTTTTCCTCCGCGGGTTGGAACCATATCTGTTCCGTTTATTTTCAAAACTTCTGAAAAAAACAGTTATTTGAAATTGAATGAAATTGTAAAAGGGAAATTTCGTCCCAAGGGAATTAAACGTATGGAAGGTTTGCCACAAAAAAACAGTCAGTTTAATTTTACCGATACCATTATTCCTGTTATTCTCTCCAATGGAAAATCTTTTCCACTGCAATTGAAAACAGATAAAGTAACAAATACATCCGCACTTAAATGGTGGGTTAGTGATTTACAAACCGATGAAGCTAATGAATGGGTATGGGGCTACTTTAACATGGTACTAAGTGTTAAAGACGGCTATACTGCAAGGTTGGAGTGTGTTGCAAAAGAATAATTTTTGTTGATAGCTTTCTGATTAGAATGATTCGTTTTTTATTTAAACTATATATTAAACCTGTTTGCAAATAAAATAGGTCCATTTAAATATATAGTATAGTTGCAAGGTATAAACAGTAGTTCATTAATTATAAATCTCATTACTCATCGGCTTTATGAAAACGCGATATTTAATAATCCTGTTTATAGGTTTTGTTTTTTTTAGTAGTTGTAAAAAAGATAATCCTTTACTGCCTGAGTCAAATCAATTATATGCTGTGAGAGGAAGTTCTCCCGGCATATTTGACCGTGAGGGGCGCTATATGATTTTACGCGGTGTTAATTACAATGTACTTGGTGATTACTGGCAGGCAAATTCTTCTGTAGCAACTACTAAACAATATTCACCTGAAGATATCAGCATGATGGCATCTTATGGTTTTAACTGTGTACGTTTATTGTTTAGTTGGAGCCGGCTGGAACCAGTGCGAGGAAATTATGATGAGACCTATATTCAGCAAATTAAAACTGTAATAGAAGAAGCTGCCAAATACAATATGTATGTGATGATTGATATGCATCAGGATGCCTGGGGTAAGTTCATTGCAACACCAGTTGATTCTGTCTGTTTAAATCCAAATAAAGGCTGGGATGGTGCACCTGAATGGGCTACAATTACTGATGGCATGTCAACCTGCACTGAAGGAGGTATGCGTGAAAGCGCTCCTGCAGTATATCATGCCTTTCAGAATTTTTGGGATAATACAAATGGAATACAGGATGCTTGCATAGCTGCTTGGCAGCATTTGGTAAGTGCTACAGCACCTTACGAAAATGTATTAGGATACGACTTGATTAATGAACCAGGTTTAGGTTATAAAACACCTTTAGCAACGGAACAAACTAAGTTGAGTAATTATTATGCTAATTTGATTATTGCAATAAGAAGTGCTGAAGGGAGCAAACAGAATGAACACATCGTTTTTATTGAAAACCCGGTAACCTACAATGGATTAGGATTTATAGGTTATCCTGACCAGAATTTTTCTACTGATAATAATATAGTTGCTGCACCACACCATTACTTTGAATCTCTTAACTCAGCTGTTTCTATAGAAACCGGTTATGGAATGTTGATGAGTGCAAGCGCCTATTATAGTGCAAAATTATTTGTAGGCGAGTGGGGATTCTTTGGCGATCCCGCCAGCGATGTTTCAAAAGTAAAACGTTTTGGTGTTATAGAAGACGCCAACTTTGGTTCTTCTACATGGTGGCAATGGTCTCAGGCTCCAGGTGATCCTCATGGCATCAGCTGGGATGGAACCAGCTATGGCAATACTTCACTTCATCTTATTGAACTTGACCAAAGCGGAAATTTTACTGGGAACAAAAACGAAATTTATCTTAAAGTATTAGGCCGCACCCGACCGCTTGCTATTCATGGAACACCATCTTTGCTTACTTCAGATTCCGATAACGGTCTGATGCATCTTGAAGCAATCGCTTCTTCTCAGGGTGTTACAAAATTATGGATCCCCAATTTTTTCGGAGAGCCGGTTATTTCCGGAACTAATGCTGAACTTAAAAATTTAGAAACTGTTGAAGGTGGATATTATGCCTCTGTTTCAGTAAATGGCTCATATAGTATTGATGTGACGTTTTAAGTCTTTAAACACTTCAGATTTTAAGCTATTTTCAGAGTAAATTTCAATTAATTAGCAGGAAAATCTATATTTAAATCCTTCTTGAGAATATCAGATATAATTTGTTTTGATAGGGGTTTCTGATAATACCGTTCCACCTCATTAACTAACGATTTTTTAATGTCCTCTATATTGGTTGAACTGGTAAGGTGAACAATTATAGTTCTTTGCTGATTAAATACAGGTATATCCATAACCTCTGAAACAAATTCATGCCCATTCATTTTCGGCATATTTATATCAACAAAAATCAAATCAGGGAAATCATATTTATTTTCAATATTCTGCAGGTATTTCAGGGCTTCTTCCTCTTGTGTAAAGAATAAGGCCTCTTCGGCAAACTGCATTTTATCAACTATGTATTTGTGGAAATCAGTTGCTGCCTCATCATCATCGATAAATACAACTTTATTAATTTTTTCCATTTTTGCTTAACTGTAACTATACGGCAGTTAGCTGCGTTTTGTTTCAAAACCATTTTTTTATTTATGATAAAACCTGAAATCCCGGCAAACGAAGACCAGCGAATAGAATCTCTTAATAGTTATGAAATTCTGGATACACTTCCTGAAAAGGATTATGATGAAATTACACAACTAGCATCACAGATTTGCAATACACCAATTTCATTAATCAGTTTAATAGATCCAGAGCGGCAATGGTTTAAATCACATCACGGACTCGGGGCAACTGAAACACCCCGTGAACTTGCATTTTGCGCCCACGCTATAATGGATCCTGATCAGATATTTGTTGTAAATGATGCATATAAAGATGTCCGTTTTTCTGATAATCCTTTAGTTACTGGAAATCCAAATGTTGTTTTCTATACAGGTATTCCACTTGTAAATCCCGATGGTTTTACATTAGGTACACTTTGTACAATTGACCATAAGCCACGTGAATTATCTCAGTCACAAATAAGTTCATTAAAGATATTAGCTCATACTGTGGTTAATTTAATGGAGTTAAGAAAGTCAAATATTGCATTACTAAAAACAAAGAGAGAACTTGAAGCCCGGAATTCAGAACTTGAGAACTTTGCTTATATTATTTCACATGATATTAAATCGCCTCTTATTAATATTATGTCCTTTACAGGTTTGTTGAAAAGCGACTATTATGAAAGTTTTGATGAGAATGGTATCAAGTATTTAGATTATCTGCAACAATCTTCAGAAAAATTGAATGCCATGGTAGATGGCTTGCTTTCTTATTACAGAGGCGAACGATTGTTAGCTACAAAAAATGAAGTTTTTAAAATAATTGATTTAGTGCAATCACTGATTCCGTTATTAAGTAAATCAGAAAATTTTAAAATCAATTATCCTGAAAGCAAAAAAACAATTAAGGGGAACAAAGTAGTGCTGGAGCATATTTTATTGAACCTTTTTAATAACAGTATTAAATACAATGATAAAGAAGTAATCCTTATTGATTTTAGTTTTCAAGATGATAATGAGTATTATTATTTCAGCGTAGCTGATAACGGACGAGGAATTGCTAAGGAACATCTGGGTAAGATATTTAATCTTTTTGCCAATCTTGGAATCAAAGATCGATTTGGAAATAAAGGAACGGGGATTGGATTAACTGCAGTAAAGAAATTTATAGAAGCACTTGGAGGAACAATTACTATTTCTTCAGAGGTTGGAAAGGGAACCACTATTAACTTCTCAATTAAAAAGGAGAAATAATTTTTCACTACATCAGTTCTTCTTGCTGGACATCAAAGTGCCGAATTTTCTGATACTAATATTTATCCTAATCCCGTTTCAAATAAATTAATCATTGAGCCGAAAGGCAATATAACAGCTATCGGATTTGAAATTTATAATTCATCCGGGAAGGTTGTAGTGAAAGGTATCGCAAGCGGAAAAACAATAATTCCAATTGTCAAGATTCCTGCCGGTATTTATTTTGTAGAAATCTCAATCGGAAAGTTTGCTGAATTTCGAATGAGTAAATTCTACTATTCGCTACAATGGCGAAAAACCTATGATAACTTTGATGTCAGATAATACACCTGATGTTTCGGCAGCACTATGAACGCTACGTATTGTATAAAGTTGTCCAGCAATCATATTGGCAGACCCGCTTACCGAAGTAGCAACTGGAGTTCCATTACCTGTATGGGTAATAGTAAGCGATAAGCCTGTTGAACTTGATGTTGAAGTATTGTACAAATCAAATGTATAGGTTGTATTTGATGGTAGAGCACTGCTGTTAAGTTGAATTGAAACCCACATCTTTTCTGCAGTTCCGTTCATAGGGCAATACCATGTATTATCAGAAGTTATTCCGCTAAGAATAGCTGTGGAATTATCTTCAGGAGTCATTATGCTAACCCCAGCCCAGCTATCACCAATGTCAGCGGGATCTGAAGACCATAAATATCTGGTAAGGGTTGAACTTCCCGGTGATAAACTTCCGCCCACCCATGTGAGGAATGCTAATCCCTGACTGCTACCGGAAGAACCACTGGGACCTGTTGGTCCAGTTACTCCTGCAGCACCCGTTGCACCTGCAGCACCTGTTGCACCTGCTAGTCCGTTTGCTCCGTCAGCTCCTGAAGGACCGGTTGTGCCATTAGTTCCTGTTACACCTGTAGCTCCTGTTACGCCATTTGCTCCTGAAGGTCCTGAAGGTCCTGAAGGTCCGGATAATTGACAGAGCGACATCCAGACAGAACCATCGTAGTAAAAATAACAATTTGCAGTTATGTCATAAACCAATAAGCCCTGAGCAGGATTTGTAACGGATAAACGCTGTGCAGTGGTCATACGAGGTGGTAAAAAACCTTTGTCATTTGCACTTAATTCAAGCAGCGCAGATCCGTTTGGGTTAAGCGTTCCTATTCCCATATTATTTTGTGCAGATACCAGAGAGGAAGCGATTAGCAATACAAATGTTATGAGGGCGTTAAGATGTTTCATTATATGAATTTGATATAAGTTATTTCTAAAAGGCAAATACAAAAGCTAATTTGCTCAATATGTTATTATATGTAAAGCAAATTTTTGCGAATGTAATTAATAGAGTAGAATTCACAAAAGGCATAAATAAATATGGTTTGTTCTTAGTCTAGTAATATTGTTTCATTTTTTTTCCTATGCTTTATATCATAACCGGCTGCCTTTTTATTTTGTTACTTTGCGCAAACATTTTTTTTATGTTCAAACAAATATATCTTCTTTCCCTATTGCTGCTGCTATTTTCCTGCAAAAGCAAAAAGGAAACAATTAAGCCGGAAGTTTCTTCCATCACCGAATCGGTTTATGCTTCCGGAATTATTAAAAGTAAAAATCAGTACCAGGTTTTTCCTTCGGTTAGCGGCATTGTAGATTCCGTGTTGGTTACCGAAGGCGATTCTGTAAATTCAGGTTCCATAATTCTTATTATTTCGGGTAAGGCCCAGAAGTTAAATAAAGAACTAGCGCAGCTTTCTGCCGCTTATGCAGATGCCGAAGCGAATAAGGGAAAGCTTAATGATGTTTCTATGCTTAGAGAACTGGCTAAAAACAAAATGCAGAATGATTCATTGTTATATTTTCGTCAGAAAAATTTATGGGACAAGCAGATTGGCAGTAAATCAGAACTTGAACAAAGGCAACTGGCTTATCTTAATTCAAAAACTGCTTACAACTCAGCTCAGGTAAAATATGAGGATTTAAAACGTCAACTTGAATTTACTTCTGCGCAGTCGAAAAAAAATCTTCAATTGTCAGGGGTGCTTGAAAATGATTATTCTGTTGAGAGTGATATCAAAGGGGTAGTTTATAGTGTTCTTAAATCAAAAGGCGAAATTGCAGGGCCGCAAACACCTGTTGCAATTATTGGTGATGCCAGTAATTTTATTCTGGAAATGCAGGTAGATGAATACGATATTCTGAAAGTTAAAAAAGGCCAGAAAGTGCTGATAACAATGGATAGCTACAAAGGCAAAGTGTTTGAAGCAGAAGTCTCAAAAATTAATCCACTTATGAATGAGCGAAGTAAAACTTTTCTGGTTGAAGCAGAGTTTCTGAACAAACCGGAACAACTTTATCCCAACATTACTTTTGAAGCCAGTATTGTAATTCAGGTTAAGAAAGATGCATTGATTATTCCCCGCAATTACTTATTGAATGATTCCACAGTATTGAAAGTCGATGATGAAAAAGTAATTATCAGATCAGGACTTAAAGACTACCAAAAAATTGAAGTGCTTTCAGGAATCAGCGCACAGGATGAACTGGTTAAGCCTGAAGAATGAAAATCAAACTGATTGCATCTGTTTCTTTTTCACTGATGATTGCCCGAATAAAGCAAACAACAGTTGCTGCTGTGGGTGTAACTTTCAGTATCACCATGTTTATAACACTGCTCAGTTTTATGGGCGGTTTAAATGATTTACTTGACGGACTTATAACTAAGCGTTCACCTCATGTAAGACTTTACAATGAAGTTCAGCCATCTGAAGTTCAGCCTGTAGACAGGTTTTCGCAATTTGAAGGTTACCATAATTTTGTAAGTTCTGTAAAGCCCAAAAACGAGTTACCTGAAATTTATAATAGTCGTGAAATAATGAATACACTTGAAAAAGATCCCCGTGTTTCTGGTATTTCGCCCAAAATTACTGCGCAGGTTTTTTACAATATTGGTTCCATAGATTTTGCAGGATCTATTAATGGTATAGATGTGGATGCTGAATCAAAGTTGTTTGCTTTCAGTGATTACGTTACAACAGGCAATTACATTGATCTTAAAAATACTCCCAACAGTATTATTCTTGGTAAAGGAGTTGCCGATAAAATGCTTGCAGATGTTGGTGATTTAATTCAGGTTACTACCTCAAAAGGAGAAAGAGTTCAGTTGAAAGTTGTCGGTTATTTTCAGTCAGGACTTCTTGATTTGGATAAAGTGCAGAGCTATGCATCCATCACTACAGCACAAAAATTACTTGGAGAGTCAGATAGCTATATCACCGACATACAGATTAAGCTGAATGATTTGGCTATGGCTCCCGAATTAGCAAAAGAATATGCACGCATTTTTGAAACCAATGCTATTGATATACAAACTGCCAATGCACAATTCGAGACAGGAAGTTCTGTACGTACACTTATTTCTTATGCGGTAGGTATTACGCTGCTAATTGTGGCAGGATTTGGTATTTATAATATCCTTAATATGATGATTTATGAAAAGATGGATTCAATCGCAATCTTAAAAGCCACGGGATTTTCCGGCAGCGATGTGAAGAGTATTTTTATCATTATTGCTTTATCTATTGGTGTCTTTGGCGGCTTATTAGGTTTGGTCTTTGGTTTTTGCTTTTCATTGATTATTGACCAGATACCGTTTGTTACCGCAGCCTTGCCTACCATTAAAACGTATGCAATCAATTACAATCCTAAGTTCTATATTATTGGTATTGTTTTCTCAATTGTAACAACATACTTTGCAGGTTATTTCCCTGCCAAAAAAGCAAGTAAATTAGATCCGGTAATCATTATCAGAGGCAAATAAATGAGTGAAGTTGTACTGGAAGCCAGAAATGTAAACAAGTATTTTCATGACCCTGTTACTAATCAGGTGTTGAAAGATGTAAACCTCACTATTGAAAAAGGGGTGTTTGCATCAGTAATGGGAAAATCAGGCTGCGGAAAATCTACGCTGTTGTATATTCTCTCCACTATGGACACCGATTATGAAGGTGAACTTTTAATTGATGGAGTAAATATGCGCAACAGAACCGAGAAGGAACTTGCTCGTGTGCGCAATGAAAAGATTGGTTTTGTTTTTCAGTTTCACTATTTGCTTAACGAGTTTTCTGTAATCAGAAATGTTATGCTACCCGGTTTAAAACTTGAAAAATATTCAGAGAAAGAAATAGAGCAAAAAGCCTACGAAAAACTAAAATTGCTGGGTATTGAAAGCGAAGCATTAAAGAAGCCCAACCAGCTTTCGGGCGGACAAAAACAAAGAGTTGCTATAGCGCGTGCACTAATAAATGATCCTTTGATAATTATGGGCGATGAGCCTACGGGAAATCTTGACAAGAAGAATAGTGAGGTTGTTTATGAAATTTTTAATCAGCTTGCAGAAACCTATAATCAATCATTGCTTATTGTTACCCATGATCAGGAGTTTGCTAATCGCACTCACCGCATTATTGAAATGGTAGATGGTTCTATTGTCACTATCAATCATTTGAAGAAATAAATACGATTTCAGGCGCCTGAATTCTTCTGAGAAAGATATAGGTCTGCATTGGAAGAAGTGTTTTAAAATCAATAACCCTTCTTTATTGCTATCTTTGCAGCCTTTTTTCACAAGGCTTTGGATATACGAAACACAATAGAACCACAGGATAATACATTTGGTAAAGAGCTTTACTCTTACCAGAAAACAGCTATTGACAAGATTTTTGATAAACTCAAAAATCATCCTGATCGCTATAATCTTTTGTATCAGTTGCCTACAGGTGGCGGCAAAACTGTTATCTTTTCTGAAATAGCAAGAAGATACATTCACGAAACAGGAAAGAAGGTTTTAATTCTAACACATCGGGTTGAGTTGTGTGCACAAACTTCGCAGATGTTGAATGAGTTTGGCGTTGTTAATAAAGTCATCAATAGTGAGGTAAAAGAACTTCCTGTTCCTAATGATTTTATGTGTTTTGTGGCCATGGTTGAAACACTCAATAATCGTTTGCGCGATAAAATTCTTGACCTTGATAATATAGGATTAATGATTGTGGATGAGGCCCACTACAACTCGTTTCGTAAGCTATTTAAGTTTTATGAAAAAGGTGTAATGCTGGGCGTTACTGCAACGCCACTAAGTTCAAATATTAAACTTCCTATGAATGAAGTTTATGACGAATTGATTGTAGGCGAGTCCATTGGTTCACTCATTAATATGGGTTTTTTGTCTCGAGCAACAACTTATAGTTATCATGTAGGTTTAACTTCACTTAAGATAGGGATTAACGGTGATTATACAGTTAGCTCTTCTGAGCGTCTTTACAATACACATATGATGCAGGATAAATTGCTTGCAGCATACAAAGACCAATGTCTTGGAAAAAAGACCTTGATTTTTAATAACGGAATTCATACTTCACAATATGTTTATGAATCGTTTAAACAAGCAGGTTTTGAGATAAAACACCTTGATAACACACATACAGGAGGAGAGCGCAGAAAAATTCTCGACTGGTTTCGTGAAAAGCCTGATGCTATTTTAACTTCTGTAAGTATTCTTACCACTGGTTTTGATGAACCCACTGTTGAAAGCATTATTCTAAATCGTGCTACTCGTTCACTCACCTTATATTTCCAGATGATAGGTCGAGGTTCGCGTGTTATTCCAGGTAAAAAGGAATTTACTGTTATTGATTTGGGAAATAATCTTAGCCGTTTTGGATTGTGGGAAGATGAAGTGGATTGGTCTGCAGTATTTCGTAATCCGGAAGCCTATCTCTTAAACCTTCGCAGCGATGAGGAAATAGAACTTCAGTATCGTTATGAAATGCCAGATGAACTAAGAGCTCGATTTAACAAATCAGAGGTTATTGATTTTGATGTGAAGGAAGCGCATAAAGAAGCCCTCCGCCAAAAGCAACGCCCTAAAATTGTAATTGAAAATTCTATTGAACAGCATGTTAAAATTTGCGTTGAAAACAGTACAGATATAGAAGGGGCTTTGCTACTTGCTCATTTGCTGAAAGAAGAAATTGATTTTCGTGTTCGTGTTTACACCCGCTGTCTGGGCAAAGCTTCACAGAGTTATGTCGCCTGGCTGCAGGATGATTATTACCGCAAGTTGAAGCAGCAGATAGTAAGATTTGGTTCACCGATTATTCAAGAATATGTTTCTGAGATAATAGAAGATATTGAACACTCTGATATTGAGGAAATCAATGGTGCAGAAGAAGGTCAGGAAGAATTGAAAACTGATTTGAATACTGAACTGTAATCTCAGTATTTCCCGATTACCTCATTGTTAAATACTTCAACTAATTTCCACGCTTCGGTTAATTTATCGGATGGTACAGGCACACGAACCTGTTCATTGGTATTCCCATTTCGTGTGTTCCATTCAACAGAGAATTCAAGTATTTGAGGGTTTTCGTCTTTTAGTAATTCTAATTTATACAGCGTTTTATTTTCATCATTTAAAATGTGATATTTCCCGTTAATCAAAATTGATTTTGCCGATATAACAACATCTCCAGGTTTTGATGCATTTGCCTTTCGGGCATTGTAAGCAATAATGAAACGGATTAATGTAATTAGCCCTCCGGTGCATAGACTGGTAATGAATGCAGCAAGATGCCCCATGTCGCGGTAACCTGCCAGCAGCCAGGTTCCAAAACCAACTATTAGCAACCAAACTACTAATGCTTCGCGTAAACGAAAGCTGAATTCTTTTTTTGTGAATTCTTTCCATTCTTCAGAAGTGTAACTCCAGTGCGCAAGCAGCGTATTTTTCTCAGCAAAGGGCTTTGCGGCTTCTTCACGAATAGTTTTTACGGCATCCTCAATAGTTACGTGTTTATTTACTGCTATTGCTAATTCAATTTCGTCTTTATCAATATCACTCATTTTTTTGCGGCTCGCAATAAACATATTGACCCCGCCATAAATTATAAATAGCCCGGAAATGGCCATAATCCACATTACTCCTCGTATCCAGTTTTCCATCTCATCGCTTGTCAGTGCACCTGAGAAACCCACAATAGAAACACTAAGGCCTATTATACCAAGCCAGAATGCTATCATAATTGCAAAAACGTATCCTGTTTTATTTGCCATTTGTTGAATATCTTGCACCAAATTTATGATAAAAATATCCGAACTAAAACAGGCCGCATCAAAACGAATGGAAGAGCACAAAAAACTTCTTGCTGTTTTGAAAAAGAAAAACAGCAGTGATGTGGACAAATTTTTTCAGCGTTTGCATAATGAAGCATTTGAGAAAATTGACTGTCTCCAATGCGCCAACTGTTGCAAAACCACAAGTCCTATATTTTATCAGCGAGATATTGAGAGGCTGGCAAAGCATTTTCGTATACGGCCATCAGAGTTTATCGAGCAATATCTTCATATTGATGAAGACAATGACTATGTCCTGAATTATGCGCCCTGCCCATTTCTGGGCGATGATAATTATTGCAGTGTTTACGATAGCCGTCCAACTGCTTGTCGCGAATATCCGCATACCGACAGAAAAAGAGTACAACAGATTTTTAAGCTTACTTTGAATAATGCAGCCGTTTGCCCTGCTGTATTTGATATTTTGGAGAATATAAGAACAGCTAAGCAGTGAAACTCATCACCACCTCAGACGGATCGCACTCTGTCTTTTCTGAAAAATTTAATGCAGATTATCATTCCAAGCATGGAGCTATTCAGGAATCACAACATGTTTTTATCAAAAGCGGATTGCTTTATTTTCTTCAGAATAATCAACCTCAGAAGCTAAAAATTTTTGAAATGGGGTTTGGGACAGGATTAAATGCTTTTCTCTCATTTCTACAAATGCATGATTCTAATGAGATTGTTGAATATACTGCAGTTGAAGCTTTTCCTTTGTTTGAAGATGTTTATACTTCACTCAATTATGCTGAATTACTTGATGCCGTTAAGCACAAATCAGATTTTGTGGAAATGCATAAATGTGAATGGAACGGCTTTTGCAATATCTCTTCAAAATTTGCGTTAAAAAAAATGAAGGCTACACTTCAGACTTTGAACCATGACCAAAAATATCATATTGTGTTTTACGATGCATTTGCTCATAGCTCACAACCTGAATTATGGGAAACTGAAATTTTTGCTCAACTTTTTAATACAATGGAAGCAGGCGGAATTCTTGTTACCTATTCAGCAAAAGGGCAGGTAAGAAGAAATTTACAGGCGGCAGGTTTTCAGGTGGAACGCATTCAGGGGCCACCGGGTAAACGCGAAATGTTGAGAGCAATTAAACCTCTATCTTTGCCAACTTAAAATTATGAACAGAACTAAGAATATTGTTTTTTTAATTGTGTTGGTGTTGTCGGCATTTACAATAAATGCACAACAGAATAAGACCGATGAGAAAGGTCTGAAACAGGGCCTGTGGAAAACTTATCATGAGAACGGAAAAGTGAAATACGAAGGTGAGTTTAAAGACAATTTTCCTGTTGGTTTGTTCCGTCATTACTACGAAACCGGGCCATTGAAAATGACCGCTAATTATTTCAATAATGGTAAATCAGCTTCTACATATATTTATTATCCGAATGGGAAAATTGAAGCAGCAGGGCTTTATACCGACCAGAAAAAAGATAGCCTGTGGCGTTATTATAACGAGCAGGAGCAGATAATAGGTGAAGAGTTTTACAAAAAAGGAATACAAGACGGAACATTTAAAACCTGGTATGCCAATGGAAAACTGGTTGAAGAAATCAACTGGAAAAACGGAGTGAAAGAAGGCGCATGGAAAAAATATTATGAAGACGGAAAGCCCAGACAAGAAGCATTTCACCTGAATGGAAAACTGGATGGTGATTACAAAGTTTTCACAGATGAAGGCAAGCCATATATTGAAGGAAAATACAAGGAAGATAAAAAAGCAGGTATCTGGTATTACTACACCTCAACCGGTGCAATTGAGAAAATTGAGAAATACCGAGACGGAAATTTGTTTTCGGAACAAATGATGAACGGAAAGAAGGAAGAGTTTTATAAAAACAATATTCCCAAGTCGAGTGTTAATTATGTAAGTGGGAAAAAGAGTGGACTTTTTAGCGAATGGTATGAAACAGGCGAGTGGAAAAAGAAACTGATAAAAGGAGAGGATGGAAAGCCTGATGAATGGGAAGAATATCTGGAAGGCCAAGTGCTGAAAAGAACTGGAAAATATGTGAATGATTTGTTGGATGGGGAAGTGATTAATTATAATCCTGATGGCAGTATTGCCAAGAAAGAAATGTATAAAGCAGGAGTGCTGGTAAATTAAAATGGCAAAAGAAAAAGTTTTAGTGGCAATGAGTGGCGGGCTGGATAGCTCTGTTGTAGCGCTTATGCTGCATAATGAGGGCTATGAGGTGATTGGAATAACCATGAAAACATGGGACTATGCTACTTCGGGCGGAAGCAAACGCACTACAGGTTGTTGCAGTCTGGATGATATTAACGATGCGCGTCAGCTTGCGGTGAACTGTGGTTTTCCCCATTATATTTTAGACATCCGTGCTGAGTTCGGTGATTTCATCATTGACAATTTTGTTGAAGAATATCTTGCCGGAAGAACTCCAAATCCTTGTGTGCTTTGTAATACACACATCAAATGGGATGCATTACTGAAACGTGCTGATAAACTCGGTTGCAAATACATTGCAACCGGACATTATGCGCAGGTAAGACAAGAGAACGGACGCTATGTTGTTTCCAAAGGTCTGGATGAAACCAAAGACCAGAGTTATGTGCTCTGGGGATTGACTCAGGAAAGTCTTGCGCGAACTATTTTTCCGTTGGGTAAATATCATAAATCAGAAATACGTCAACTGGCATTGGATAGCGGCTACACAGAACTGGCAAAGAAAAGCGAGAGTTACGAGATATGTTTTGTGCCCGATAATGACTACCGTGGTTTTCTGAAACGCAAAGACCCGGGATTAGAAGAGCGTGTGAAAGGCGGCAACTTTGTTAACCGCGAGGGCAAGGTGTTAGGAAAACACGAAGGCTATCCTTTTTATACCATCGGGCAGCGAAAAGGATTGGAGATTGCGCTAGGCCATCCGATGTATGTGACAGAAATAAATCCTGAAACCAATACCGTTGTATTGGGCGAAAAAGAGGATTTGGAAAAACGTGAGATGCTGGTAAAAAAGGTGAATATGATAAAATATGCTTCACTGCCTGAAGGCTTTGAGGCGTTGACTAAAATCCGTTACAAAGACAAAGGCATGTTGAGCACGCTAACACACGAAGCTGATTTGCTGAAGGTGGAATTCTACAATAATGTAAGCGCCATTGCACCCGGACAAAGTGCTGTCTTTTATGAGGGCAATGATTTGCTTGGAGGCGGTTTTATCAAATAATCCTTAATTTGGTGCACAGAATTCGGGTATACATGAAGCAACTTTACAACTACTTCTTCCTTTCTGTTTTGGCACTGAACATGGTTTCGTGTACTGAAGAAGTGCAAACACCGCCTTATATGGGATATGAGTATTTTCCTGATACTGTTGGACATTATGTTACTTACCGCGTTGATTCAATCTGGACGGATGATGCCTTCAACCGCAAAGACACTTTTATTTTCAAGATGAAAGAATACACCGAATCGAAATTTCTTGACAATGAAAACCGTTGGTCGCAGCGACTGGAGCGTTTTAAAACCGATACCAATCTTGATTTTGTTTTCAATGATATTAGTGATGTATGGTTTGCAACACGCACTGCCGAACGTGCTGAAAAGATTGAGGAAAATGTACGTTATGTGAAACTGATTTTTCCGCTGGCGGAAGATGAGCAATGGAATGGCAATGCTTTTAACACACTTGAAGATTTTGGCATTGATTACAAAATGTACAATGTGCATCAGCCTTTTACTGATACGCTGACCGGAATAACTTTTGACTCAACTGTAACTGTTTTACAGATTGACAGACAGCCGATTTTTGATTACAGAATTAAAGTAGTGGAAGTATATGCTAAACACATTGGATTGGTTTATAAATACTATTACAATGTTAACTGGCAGAAAGATGGAAATCCTCCTGTTGATGTGCTTTACGGAGCACAATATAAATACCACTACCTTGAACATGGTTATGAGTAAACGTCTTCTTCTTGCTTCCTGCTTCCTGTTTCTTGCTTCATTTTCTTTCGCGCAGATTGCTCCTTCACGCTATTGGGTAAAGTTTTCGGATAAGAACGGAAGTCCTTTCAGCATTGGTGCACCCGAAGCGTTTCTTTCCCAACGTGCTATTCAGCGCAGGGCAAATCAAAACATTGCGGTTGTTGAAAATGATATTCCCGTAAACCAAACGTATGTTGATGCGGTTGCTGCCACAGGCGCTCAGATTTTGAACCGCAGCAAGTGGCATAATTCTGTTACTATTCTTTCAAGTGATTCGGCACAGATTGATGCCATCAATGCTTTGCCTTTTGTGGTGAATGTAAATGCGGTGGCGCTTGCTCAACAACCTGTTGTTGACCTGCGCAACAAGTTTGAGTTGGAAACAGAAAATGTATATAAAAATGAAGTTGCTTCGCCTGCCATCAGCAATGCTGATTATGGAATGGGCCTTAACCAGATTGATATGCTGGGCGGAATTCAGTTGCACGAAGCCGGTTATCGCGGACAGGGAATGTTGATTGCCGTTATTGATGCAGGTTTTTTCAATGCCGATATTCTTACCGTGTTTGACAGTCTTAGAAATGAGAACCGCATTATTGCCACCCGCGATTTTGTGGATGGAGACCTTAACGTTTATGGCAGCAGCACACATGGTACCATGGTGCTTTCTACTATGGCGGCAAACAGTCCGGGACAATTGATTGGCACTGCACCCAAAGCTTCGTACATGTTGCTGCGTTCAGAAGAAGCTGCATCCGAATACCTGATTGAAGAAGTGAACTGGGCCTCGGCTGCTGAGTTTGCCGACAGCGCAGGAGCAGATGTAATCAACTCTTCGCTGGGCTATACTACTTTTGATGATCCTTCGCTAAATCATACTTATGCCGATATGGATGGAAATACTGCACCTGCCACTATTGCAGCAGATATTGCGGCTTCAAAAGGTATAGCGGTTGTAAACAGTGCAGGTAACGAGGGCAGCTCGGCATGGCTGCACATAAGTGCACCATCAGATGCCGACAGTGTATTGGCTATTGGTGCAGTTGACGGGTTCGGACAATATGTTGCTTTTAGCGGAAAAGGTTATTCGTTTGACGGACGCATAAAACCCAATGTAGTAGCCCAGGGTAAAGACGCTGCCGTTGTTTCCACACAAACAGGTGATATTATGACAGGCAACGGAACTTCCTTCTCGGGTCCCATTATAGCAGGCATGACTGCCTGCCTGTGGCAAGCCAATCCAACGCTAACTAATATGGAGTTATTGCATGCTATTGAGCAAAGTGCCAGTCAGTATATGAACCCCGATTCGTTGATGGGCTATGGTATTCCTAATTTTTCTATTGCCAATCTTATTCTTTCAGAATACATGCCAGGCGACCTGAGCAAAGATGAGTTGCTTACTGTTTTCCCCAGTCCTTTTGAGGGCGATGTTACCGGTGTATTTTACTCTGCACTTGACCAGCCTACAGAGGTGCGCCTTTCGGCTGTTGACGGCCGCTCTATTTATTTTCAAGAAATCTTTTGCCGCAAAAATACCTCCAGCACTTTTCGACTGCCGCTGTTGCAAAACTTAGCGCAGGGTGTTTACATCTTCAGCGTTACCACGCCCGGAAAGGTGTATTATAAGCGGGTGTTGAAGAGGTAGTTTTTACCACTAAGAGCCTCCCCCAATAACTATCGGGATTAAGAACCCAAATCCTCTTGCCCAAGTCAAGGGGATTTTTTTTGAGAAAATATGATTTCTCTACCCAGCAGTCTTAATTCTGTACTCAGGTATCTAATTTCTCTACCTAACTATCTTAATTCTCTATCATACTATCTTATTTATATACCACTATATCTTATTTCTTTACCCAGTTATCTTATTTTTGTACCTAAGTATCTTATTTCTATACCCTAATGTCTTATTTCTAATAATAAATTGAATATGGAAGAAAAGAAAACACTACCTAACCTTCTTGAAACCGTTAAAGGATATGCGAAACTGCGTGGGAGATCACTTAAAAAGATAAGCCTTGGAATGGGAAAATCGCCCAACTACCTTACCCAAAAACTCAAAAATCAGAATCCCGATATTCTCATTCTGTTGGAGCTAAGTGAACTCTTGAACCTAAATCTGGTAGAACACTACACAACTCTTTTGCCCCCCGCCCTGCAAACTACCCATCGCGAACGGGCTTTATTAATTGAACTGGAACAACTGAAAAAAGAACTGCTAACCCTAAAAGCTGAACGTGATAAGTATTGGGAGGTAATCAGTAAGTAAACAAGCAAATAGCCAAGTAGGAATTAGGAGTTAGCAACCACGTGATTGCTAACTCCTAATTCCTACTTGGCTATTTGGCTAATACATTTTACTCACTCCTCCGGTTTCCTCACCAGCACCAGCTTACCAGTCATTGAATGTTCATCACCTGTAAGATCTACCGAGCGGATATGGTAAACATAAACGCCCTGCGGGGCAAGGCGGTTGGTGGCGCGCACTGTCCCGTCCCAGCCGGTAATGGTATCGGTGCCGGTAAAAAGTTTGGCGCCCCAGCGGTCAAAAACAAACCATTCCATGGTGCCCATGCCTAAGCCTTCGGGCTTAAAAACATCGTTCAGTCCGTCACCGTTGGGGGTAAAGGCCGAGGGTGCATACATCACAAAATCGGGTTTAATGATAACGGTATGGGTTACTGTATCGCTGCAACCGTAGCGGTTCCATACAATAAGGGAGGCAAACATATTCCCGAAATCGCGGTAATCATAAACAGGGTCTTCGGCATCGGAAGTATCGGTATCAATTTGCGGCTCGCCAAAATCCCAGTGCCAGGTAACGGGGTTTATGCTGTAATCGGTAAAATGCACCTGCGGTTCCAGCAGCGAAGTTTCCATTGGCGAAAACGTAAACTCGGCCAGCGGAATAGGATATACCTCAATCACATCGTCAAAAACTGTATCGCTCTTGCAGCCATACTCACTGAATACCTGCAGCGAAACATCAATAAGAGTAGAGGTAAAATTATCATCGTTGTAATAACAATGCGCAGGATTTTGAACATCTGAAAGGGTAAGGTCGCCCAGGTTCCAGTCCCACTGCACAATGTTTCCGGTGTTAATGGTACTAAGGTCAGTGAAATTAACGCACAGCGGCTGGCAGCCTGCTGCTGTATCAACCGAAAAATCAGGAACAGGAACGGGATAAATGGTAACCGTTTGCGTTACCGAATCGCGGCAGCCATGTCCCGATACCACTAATATCTGGGCATCAAATGTTCCGTCATTAGGGTAAACATGGTTGGCGTTAACAGCCGTTTCGGGTGGGGTTCCATCACCATAAGTCCATTCCCAGGTTACAATATTTTCAGGAAAGGCAATGCTGCTTGTATTTTGAAACAAAGCAGGAAAGCCATCGCATACAGGCGCAACGGTAAACTGCGCCACCGGTAATTCATACACTGTAACGGGCCGGGAAACAGAATCCAGGCAACCCTCAACACTGGTAACCAGCAACTGAATATCGTATTGCCCCGTGTTGGCATATAGGTGGGTTGGGTCCTGACTGAAATCAATGGCGGTGTTGTCATCAAAATCCCACTCATAGGTATTAATGCTGCCCGAAGAAAGATTTACAGGAACTACATCCAGCAGATTGCAAACGCTTTGCATTGTAAAGTCTGCAGTGGGAACGGGAAACATTTCAATCTGTGCCAAAGCCGTGTCAGCACAACTCAGGTTGCTGGAATAAGCAATCATCATTACATCATAAATACCTGCTCCCGGAAAATTATGCAGCGGTGAAAATGCGCTGGAAGTTGTGTTATCACTGAACGACCAGTACCAGACATCCAGTGTGCCCATGGTAGGGTCAAGCGAAGTATTGGTAAAGATGGCAGAAGTATTGGCGCAGGTATCAACAAAACTGAATTGTGCCACAGGCGCATCAAAAACATAAATGGTATTGGTAATGGTATCGTTGCAGCCATCAGGCGTAATGCCTACTAAACGTACATCAAAAGTATCGGCATTGGCGTAAGTATAGCTGGGGTCTTGCGTTGCATCATAAGGGCTTCCATCATCAAAATCCCATTCCCACTGCGCTACTCCAACGCTCTGGTTAATAAAGTCAACCGGATTTGGAAAACAAACATTGGCTGCAATAAAGTCAACCGCCACCGAAGGATAAATATCAATCGTATCCTGAAAAGTGCTGGAGCAACCCATCACCGAATTGAATACCTGCAACACAACAGGGTAAGAGTTAGGCAGTGAATAATAATGCGAGCCATCCCATAATGGGGAACTGATACCGTCACCAAAATTCCACACCACAGTGCCTATAGTATCATTGCTGGCATCTGTTGAGGTATTGGTAAAAACGGCCTCGCTGTTAAGGCAGGTATTTGTAAACGTAAATGATGCTGTGGGGTAATCATACACATTCACTTGCTGAATAACAGTATCAATACAGCCGCTGTTGCTGGTGGCAATCAGCATTACATCGTAAGTGCCGGCAGCAGCATAAATGTTTGATGGGTTATAGGATATGCTGGTATTCAGGTCGCCAAAATCCCATTGAAAATTACTGACCGTTGCAGGCGGATTGATAACCGTTGTGTTGTTAAAGAATGTGGTGTTATTTAAACAGACATCGTTATTAAAGAACGAAGCAACCAATCCCTGATCGTTCATAATATCAATGTCAATAGTGTCTAATAACGAGCATGCTCCGGAAATAATTTCATAAATCAGTTGCAGCGTTTCTGTAGGTTCGTTTTGTCCGTCACTGATAGGATCAATAACTACGGTAATACATTGTTGCCCTGCCGGAATAGTAATGGTGGAAGGGATATTTACATAATCAGCTCCGTTTACAGCAGTTCCCGCAAACGACAGGTGAACATCAAAAGGAGCAGCTGTGCTGCCCTGTCTGCAAAAATCAACCGAAATAGTTTTGCAGCCTTCAATAGGGTTTACTCCGTTTTGAACTGCATCGGTAACAACGGCTGCATTCACTCCGCAGTCCATACTGTTTTCTGCAATAAAAAGTCCTGCATCAAAAATGCAATCGATAATATCAGCAACCGCAATTTTGATGTGATATTGTGAGCAGGGCTGTACGTTGGCAGTAGCAGTCAGCACATCGGTAAAGCCATCGTATTGAATACTTGCACCTCCGTTATTACTGTTGTAAAGTCCGTTGTTATTGTTCTGGTTAATGTTCTGAATATTTACGGGAGTGTTGCCGTTTATCACTGCCAGATTTTGTGTGCCAACAATGCCGGGACCGCTTATCATAATCACCATGCCATCGGCAAACTCACGGTTAATGTATTCAGGATATTCTTCTGACCCGAAAACGTAAGAAAATGTGAGGGGTGTGCAGGTGGGAACTATGTCAAACTCCAGAATGCACGCATCGTAACTGGTGTTGTTTCCTGAAATAGCAGAAACCGATGGGTCGCCTTGTGAGTTGTTGCAGCTTCCGGCACCTGCATTGTTGTTGGGGCCGTTAGCTAAAGCGGCAGTGCCGCTGGTAAGCAAAATGCCGGTTGTCATGCCAATATTAGTGGCAGTGCCATCAAAATAGGCATTAGCAATCTGCGGACAGTTCATTATTACGTTGCTGACTACTATTCCGTCAGCAACTATAATATCAACTAACTCATCTGGGGTATAGGTATTGTCGGTTACTAATTGCGCAGAAGCACTGTATGAGAAGAGTAGAGCTAATAGTGTGAATTTTATCCGCTGCATTTTATTTTTCATTCTCTGCGCCTCCGCGTCTCTGCGGTGAAAAAACCTATCGTAACAACATCACGTAGCCATAAAACTTATGTTCAGCTTTCACCAAATCCAAAACGGTAATGGTGTAAACATACATATCCTGTTTAGCTTTCTCTCCGTTGCGTTGTATAGTTCCATCCCAGCCCCTTTCAATGTCTTCAGTATAGAAAAGCAGTTCGCCCCAGCGGTCGTAAATGCGCATCTGCTGAGCTGAAATTCCGGTTCCATTTATTGTAAAGCGATCGTTCACACCATTGGCATTGGGGCTGAATGCATTTGGTATGTAAATCACTATATCGGGATTAATAATCACTTCAGAACGCATGGTGTCCGAACAGCGATAGTCGTTATAAACAACTTGTGTTATTGTAAATATTCCGGTGTCGCTGTAATTGTAAACAGGATTTTGAAAGTTGGAAGTATTGTTTACCTGATTATCTCCAAAGTTCCAGCTCCATTGTGTTGCCTCCTGCGATAAATCAGTAAATTCAATTTGAGGATAAACAACTGTTGTAACCTGGGGTGTGAAAGTAAATCCTGCTTTTGGTATCGGAAAAACGGTGATGTAATTCTCTTTGCGAAGATTTGTTTCGCATCCCTGATCTGAGGTTACCTTCAGCGAAACATCAAAAATAGCAGGAACTGTAGTTGAAAAATTGATAAAAGCATAGGTTGGGTCCTGCAACGAAGAAGAACCAATGTCTCCAAAATTCCAATCCCATTGTGCATTTACACCTGAAAGTATCCCCGATAAATCATGGAAATCCACAAATAAAGGCGAACAACCTTGCTCAGGTTCACCAATAAAATCAACCACAGGGTTTGGGTGAACAACTATGGTTTGAATAATTGAATCAATACATCCATCGTTTGAAACAACAGAATGCACTACATTATAATTTCCGGGATTTGCATATTGATGAGTTGTGGATGTGTCGTTAACAAAAGGCGTTGCATCAGCAAAATTCCATTGCCAGCTTACAATTGTTCCTGGCGCAGGCGTGGTTGATAAATCTGTAAAATCTGTAGTGGTTCCATGGCAGACATTAGCAGAACTGAAAGCCGCTTCAGGTTGAGAATAAATAGTAACAGACTGAGTTAGTGAATCGATACATCCGTAAATTGTGGTTGCGCTTAGTGTAACATCAAAATTGCCGGGAGTAGAGTAGGAATGGCTTATGTTCATGTTGAAGTTGTGCTCACTGCCATCACCAAAATTCCAGTCCCAGTCAGTAATTTCTCCCTGCGATAAATTGTCAAGTTCCATTGCTACATTGAGGCAAACGTTGGAAAATGAAAAGTCAACCTGTGGTTGCGGATAAACATAAACTGAATCAATAAGCGTGTCAGAACAAACCAGATTGTCAGACCAGGTAATCAGGCGGATGTAATATGTTCCGGCAGTTGCATAAATGTGCTGAGGTTCCCAATCGGTAGTATTTACAGGGCTTGCATCTCCAAAATCCCACTCCCATTCATTAATCGCAAAAGGAGGTGAAATGGTGCTTTGATTGGTGAAGTTTACAGGTGCGCCTTCACAGGCATTGTTATAGCTGAACTGAGTTTGAGGCTGAGCTGTTACGGTTACGGTTTGTGTTATGGAATCCACACAGCCGTCAGTACTTGTAACCGAAAGTGTTGTGTTGTAATTTCCTGAAGCAATAAAAATATGTGATGGTGAAGTGATGTAAAGTGGAATAGAGTTGTCTCCAAAATCCCATGTAGAGTTGCTGATAGTACCTTGTGAGGTATTGGTGAAATCTACAGGGTTTCCGTGGCATACATCCGTGAAAGTAAAATCAGCTGCAGGTAAAGGTGAAACCACAACCGGAGCAGTAAAAGTATCGGTACAGGCCAGATTTTGCGAATAGCAGATAAGTGTTGCATTATAATTGCCCACAGAATAGTTATGTTGTGCATCCCAATTGGCGGTATTGGGTTGCGAACCATCTCCAAAATCCCAGCTCCATGCGCCAATAGTATTTGGAAAAAGAGTTCCGTTGGCAAAGTTTACAGGAAAAGATTCACAAACCGGAGGTGCTGTAAAATTGGCTACTGGATAAGGGTTTATATCAACCGCTTTAGTTATTGTTCCCTCGCAATTATTGGATGTTACTGTAGTTAATGTTACGCTGTAAACACCGCTGTTAGCATAGGTGTTTGTAGGGTTTTGTAGTTGTGAAGTATTCCCATCGCCAAAATCCCAATCCCAAGAAACTACAGTTCCAATATTTGAATTGGTTATATCTGTAAATTGTATTTGTTCACCCGGACAGGCAACTGTATTTGTAAAGTCTGTGTTAATTGCAGTAGCTGCTATGTTTGCCGAAACGTTAACCTGACATCCGGTAACGGCAGTCAGAAGACATGAATATTGCGCGCCATTTACGGGGTTGGTAACCTGTATGCTTTGAGAAGTTGCTCCTGTATTCCACTGATAGCTAAAACCGCTTGGCGCAGTAAGTGTGGCTATATTACTGTTGGCAGGACAATAATCCACTACCAGTTCCAGCGGATTGCACTCTCCAACAATGTAGGCATAACCAAAGTGGCCGCCAAGTGCGCAATCACCAGTTGAAAATTCAATAGTAATGTTTTGCCCTATAAAAGCAGACAGGTCAATCCCAACAGGTGTCCATGCTCTGTAACGTACGCCACCACAATTCCGAAATCCTTGAATATTTGCAGCAGATGTAACAGCATAATATCCGCATTGTTGACTGATTAATTGTCCGTTTGAATTTAAAACCCTTATTTCGAAACGAGGTTGGTCAGCAACAGAGTGGCCGGGGTCTTCCAGCACCACAGCATATTGGTAAGTGAAAAGTGCACTTGCAGTTGTTACATTGTAAGTGTAAGAAAGGCGTTCCGCCTCCGCACCAACATTGCTGTTTCCCAAACGGGCTGATGCTGCATACCCTGGCGCAACTAATGTAATGTCATTGCAGGCAATGGGATCTGTGCCGGCTCCCGTCATTATGGTGTGTCGTCCGTTTACAATTCCTACAGTTGGTGTATTTATACCACAACAAGTTCCGGTTCTACCCACCCATCCGGTAAAGTTATTGTTTGAAAAATCGGCATTATCGCATTGAGAATAACAGGTATTCATCAGGCCTAAAAAAGCCAGAATTGTTAACGTTAATACAATGGATTTAACACAAGTGAACATAGGTTAAATCCAACAGGGGTAAAAATTGCTTCCCATTATCTTTAGAAAATGCCAAGCAAATATATTGATTTTCAATAGGGATGTCAAGTAATTGTCATTTCTTTTCGCGAATAATTAGTGTGTTTGACGAAAGTGAACTTATCTGAACAATTATTTTCATTTTTGTTTGGAATAAATTTATACATTTGCAGCCCTTTAAATAATAAAACAGAATAAAATGGCTAAAAGAGGAAGCAGAATACAGGTAATTCTTGAATGCACTGAGCATAAAGACAGCGGTAAACCGGGAACTTCTCGTTATATCACTACCAAAAACAAGAAAAATACAACCGAAAGAGTTGAGTTGAAAAAATACAACCCAATTCTTAAGAAAATGACAGTTCACAAAGAAATTAAGTAAAATCAGCTGATGGCTGTTAGCTAATGGCTAATAGCTGAAAGCTAAAAGCAAAAAATAACATGGCAAAGAAAACCGTAGCAACGCTGAAATCAGGAACAGGAAGAAGTTTTACCAAAGTAATTAAAATGGTAAAATCACCTAAAACAGGTGCGTATTCTTTCAAAACAGAAGTAGTTCACAACGACCACGTGAAAGATTTTCTGAAAGAAAACTAATTAACGGCACAATGAATACAAAGCTTCTTTCTCCTCAGGAAGAAGCTTTTTTTGTTTAATACAATGGGTATTTTTAGTATATTTTCTAAAGACAAAAAAGAGAGCCTTGACAAAGGTTTGGAAAAAACACGCGAAAGTGTTTTCTCCAGACTTACAAAAGCTGTTGTTGGTAAATCAATAGTAGATGCCGATGTGCTTGATAATCTTGAAGAGATCCTTATCAGCAGTGATGTTGGCGTGGAGACAACTTTGAAAATTATTGCACGAATTGAAGAGCGGGTTAAAAAAGATAAATACCTGGGTGCTTCAGAACTAAACAGATTATTAAAAGAAGAAATTGCTTCATTGCTTGCTGAAAATAACAGCGATGATGTAACAGAATTTACTATTCCTGCCGGTAAAAAGCCTTATGTTATTATGGTGGTTGGTGTTAACGGAGTTGGTAAAACAACCACCATCGGTAAACTAGCCAACCAGTTGAAGAAGGCAGGCAATAATGTGATGTTAGGCGCTGCAGACACTTTCAGAGCAGCAGCAGTTGACCAATTGAAAATATGGGGAACTAGAGTTGGCGTTCCTGTAATTAATCAGGGTATGAATGCTGACCCTGCTTCGGTTGCTTTTGAAGCTGTTTCGGAAGCTGTAAAACAAAATGCGGATGTGGTAATAATTGATACTGCCGGCAGGTTACACAATAAAGTGAACCTGATGAACGAACTTTCAAAAATCAAGCGTGTTATGCAAAAGGTAATACCTGATGCACCACATGAGATTTTATTAGTACTGGACGCTTCAACCGGACAAAACGCCATTGAACAGGCTAAACAATTTACTTTGGCTACTGACGTAAATGCGCTTGCATTAACAAAACTGGATGGAACTGCTAAAGGCGGTGTCGTTATCGGTATTTCAGACCAGTTTAAAATCCCTGTAAAATATATTGGAGTAGGAGAGGGTATTGATCATTTACAGGTATTTAACAAAAATGAGTTTGTAGATAGTTTGTTTAAATGAGAACAAAGTCAGCCAAAAAGAATAAGATCAATGTTGTCACTCTTGGCTGCTCCAAGAATATTTATGATTCAGAAGTTTTATTAGGTCAGCTGAAAGCTAACGGCAAAGTTGCTGTGCATGAAAGTGATAAAGATGATGCAAATATTATTGTCATCAATACCTGCGGTTTTATTGATAATGCGAAGCAGGAAAGCATTGATACAATTGTTCGTTTTGCCGATGCAAAGCAGCGTGGTTTAGTTGATAAAGTATTTGTAACAGGATGTCTTTCTGAAAGGTACAAACCTGATTTGGAAAAAGAAATCCCAAATGTTGATCAGTATTTCGGAACACGTGATTTGCCTAAATTATTGAAAGTGTTGGGTTCTGATTACAAGCATGAACTTATAGGAGAACGCATTATTACTACTCCATCGCATTATGCTTATTTCAAAATATCAGAAGGTTGCGATCGTCCTTGTTCGTTTTGTGCTATTCCTTTAATGCGAGGGAAACATATTTCAAAACCAATTGAAGAATTGGTGAAAGAAGCAGAAAGTCTTGCTGCAAAAGGAGTAAAAGAGTTGATGATTATTGCGCAGGACTCAACGTATTACGGAATTGATATTTACGGTAAACGCAAATTAGCTGAATTGCTGCAGCGTCTTTCAGAAGTAGACGGTATTGAGTGGCTGCGGTTGCATTATGCTTTCCCATCAGGGTTTCCCGAAGATGTGTTGGATATAATGCGCGAGAATAAGAAGATTGTGAAGTACCTTGATATGCCTTTGCAGCACATTTCAAACCCTATGCTGAAATCAATGCGCAGAGGAACAACTTCTGAAAAGACACGTGAACTGGTGAAAACCATTCGCGAGAAAGTTTCGGAAATTGCTTTGCGAACAACCTTGATTGCAGGCTACCCGGGCGAAACAAAGGAAGATTTTAACGAAATGCTGGAATGGGTAAAAGAAACCCGTTTCGACAGGCTTGGAATATTTGCTTATTCGCACGAAGAAAATACGCATGCTTATTTGCTGAAAGATGATGTTTCTGCAAAAACAAAAGAGAAACGTGTGGCAGCTATTATGCAGGCACAGCAAGAGATTTCAAATGAACTGAACCAACAGAAAATAGGCAAAACCTATAAAGTGTTGTTTGATAGAAAAGAAGGGAACTACTTTGTCGGTCGCACTGAATTTGATTCGCCTGAGGTGGATAATGAAGTGCTGGTTGATGCAAAGAAATTCTATGTGCGTGTTGGTGATTTTGCAAACGTGAAGATTACTTCTGCCGAAGATTTCGACCTTTACGGTGAAATTGTTTCTTAAAAATGTCTCGCAAAGGCGTTAAGACCGAAAAGAGAAATGAATAGTAAACACATTCCTTATTCCGAAACCGGTTTTTTCTCCAACCTTATTCTGGATTATCTTTCAGGTAAGCCTGAACTGAAAAGCTTTTATGAATCAGAGCCCGGCTTTTTTTCTTTTGGAAAAAAGATCAAAGAGAGAGGATTAAAAAATATTGACCGAAAACTTTTGGCGGATGTATTATCAGAGCAAAATAAACCGCTGAATGACAATGCTAAGGTTCTTGCGAATATTGAATTACTGAGAAACAACAATGCGTTTACAGTAACAACAGGGCATCAGCTAAACCTGTTCACCGGACCGCTTTATTTCGTTTATAAAATCATTTCTACCATCAATCTTGCTGAAAAATTAAAGCAGGAATATCCATATTCAGATTTTGTTCCTGTTTACTGGATGCATTGCGAAGACCATGATTTTGCTGAAATAAATCACATTTATCTTTTTGGAAAAAAGATAGAATGGAAAGAAGAGCACCACGGGGCAGCTGGTGAAATTGCTACAGCATCATTGCGCTCGGTTATTGATGAACTGAAAACTATTTTGGGAGAAAGTGCCAATGCAAACGAATTAGTCAGCCTTTTTTCAGATGCATATCTCAATCATTTCAATCTTGCTGATGCCATGCGTTTTCTTTGCCACCAATTCTTTGGTAAGTATGGCTTGGTGATTTTAGATGCACGTGACAAAAGATTGAAACAAACTTTTGTTCAGCAATTTAAACAAGATATTTTTCAAAACACCAATTATAAATTGGTTACTGAAACCAATTCAGAACTTGAAAAGCTTAGTTATAAGACGCAGGTAAACCCGCGTGAAATCAATTGTTTTTATTTAACAGACGGAAAACGTGAACGCATTGTTAAAACGGAGAATGGTTTTGAAGTGCTGAACACTTCTATTGTCTTTTCAAAAGAGTTACTGGAAAAAGAAATTGAAAACAATCCCGAAAAGTTCAGTCCTAATGTGGTGCTGCGCCCGATGTATCAGGAATATATTTTGCCCAACCTTGCTTACATAGGTGGGGCAGGGGAGCTAGCTTACTGGCTGCAATACAAACGGATGTTTGATGCTGCTAAAATATCTTTCCCCATTCTGGTGTTGCGCAATTCGGTGATGGTGGTGGATGAACCGGTAAAGACTAAAATTGATAAGTTTGGTTTGTCACCAACTGAATTTTTTGCTGCGGAAGAAAAATTAGTAAACGATTTTATTGTTTCACATTCTTCTGCTTCAATCAGTTTAGTTGATGAGCAGGAGAAATTAAAAGAACTATTTGCATCTATTAAAGCAATAGCTAAAAAAGTAGATACAACCTTAGAAGCCAGCATAGAAGCAGAATTACAGAAACAATTGAAAGTAATTGAGCAACTGGAAAGTCGCATACAGCGTGCTGAAAAGAAGAAATACGAAATTTCTGTTAATCAGATTAAATCAATCCGCGAGAAACTATTCCCTGCTAACGCCTTGCAGGAGCGTCACGAAAATATCAGCACGTTTTACCTGCGCTATGGCAGTTCTTTTATAAATGTATTAAAACAAAACCTGCAGCCATTAGACTGCAGGTTTATGATTTTAGAAGATTGATTTCAGATAAATTCTCTGTGTCTCTGTGCCTCTGTGGTAAAATAAATTAGAAAATCTTCGGCAGATTTCTTGGTCCGTTAAAGTTATAACAGTTGCGTGCCTTTCTGCGTGCAGAGTTAGAACGCGCATTGGTTAGTCTTGCCCCTGTAAATTCCAGTATCAATGAAATTTCGTGCGAACCGCCTGATGAACCTGCCAGTTTGGATAATGTTAAATCGTAACTATAGCCAAACTGATAGATAAAGGTTCCGTTGTTAGGGTCTTTCTGGCGGAAACCGATATTGAAAATAAGCGCATCGGTGCGTCTTGGAATAATGGCAGGTGTGCCATTACGATACCACACACCAATTAATAAAGGTGCACGCAGGGCAAACATACCTAAGTTAAAGGTTTGCAAAACACTTTGTCTTTCGTAAATAAAATTAGGTGAAATGTAAGTCAGGTTTTTGCTTCTTGATTTCTTTTTTGAAACAGGAATCATAAAACTAAGGTGTCCTACATATTTGCGTGGCAGACGTTGCACTCCGCCAATAAGTGATTCATTAGGTTGGGTAAGGTGTTGTACCGAAAAACCAATGGTGGTGCTGATGATTCTGCGGCTGTGCACTTTCTTGATATTAAAACGGGTCATAATACCAGCACCGGCATCAAACATGCCTTTTTTATTGTTGCTGGGCAGCGAAGCGGCAGAAGTATAAACCTGTCCGTAAACAGGGTCAAGCTGGTCGCTGAAAACAAAACGGCTCCAGTCAATTGATTTCTGCACATATCCGGCCTGTGCTCCTATATGTATATCGCACATACGGGGAACAACGGTTATACGGTAAGAATAATTAAGCGCATAGCTGTTGGTTTTAAGTAAACCATCACCTTCTACATTTCCTGTAACCACCGCCCCAATACCACCGCCAAGGTTAAAATCAGAGATGTCCATGCTGAAGTTATACGTTCCGAAATTGCTGTTGAGCGATGTCCAGAGATTACGGTAATTGAAATTAGTCCGCAGTCCTGGGTCTGCACCGGCAAAAGCAGGGTTGTAATAAAGTTTGTTTGAATAGTATTGAGAGAAGGTAGGATCCTGCGCCAACACAGAGTTTGTAGCGATAATTAACAGGAACAGAACAGCACAAAGTATGCGTTGCTTCATAGGTGTTTTTTGGGTCAGAAGACAATATTAATCTCGTGGTTATACTTGATTAACTGAATTCTGTTACAAAAAAACGAATTGTTTGGTAGTGCTTTTAATCGAATTGATATTTGTTTCAATAAAAGCCTGTTAATAAAAACACCCTTAAAAGAACTTTTTATCAGTTTTTTTAAGGGTGTTTCTTGTGCCCACGGGGAGACTCGAACTCCCAAGGTAATTACACCAACGGCTTCTGAGACCGCAACGTTTGCCAATTTCGCCACGTGGGCAGCGAGGGGCGACAAAAGTAGAAAAATATGATTTACTCGGGAATTTATTTTGCCTACACGTTCATGTTTTCGGCTGATTAATCCGTGTTATCAGTGCTGAAAATAATGAGGTATTCATCGAAAAATAAAATGTCTTAGGAGGTAATTCCTTAATATTGACGTTCAAATCTGAGCTATGAACGTTATCCTGTTTGATGGAAACCGAAGAAATTACCTATTGCCGCTTACTTATACGCGACCGGTAGCAGATATTAGAATTGGAATATTAACCATTCGCGAAAAGTGGGAGCATTATTTAGGGAAAACATCCACTATTACCGAACATTATCTATCAGGTAAATTTCCGGTAAAAATTGCTTCCGCCAATATTCTTATCAATTCTTCCGTTTGTCCTGATGAGGACATGGTAAAGAAAATTAAAGAATTAAAAACCGGTGAAGCGCTTATTGCTGAACATACTCTTATGGCAGTGGCTTTGCCAAAACATAAGGCCGAAGCTTTTAAGGAAAGTGATACTGACTGTTATGTTAAGTATAGCTACACGGCTAAGTTTTTACAGGTTAATAACCTTTGGGATATATTTCAGAAAAACGCAGAGGCAATTGAAGCAGATTTTAAACTTCTGACAAAAGGAAGGAAATCGGCTAAGATTTCATCAACCAATACATTAGTTAACCCTGAAAATATTTTTCTTGAAGAAGGCGCAAAGATGGAGGCTTCTGTAATTAACGCTTCTTCCGGGCCAGTATACTTAGCTAAAGATGCTGAAGTAATGGAAGGTTCGCTTATCCGAGGTCCGTTTGCATTGTGCGAACATTCTACTTTAAAGATGGGTGCTAAGATTTATGGTGCTACCACTGTCGGCCCGCATTCAAAAGTTGGGGGAGAAGTAAATAATTCAGTGATTTTCGGCTACTCAAATAAAGCTCACGATGGTTTTCTTGGTAATGCTGTAATTGGCGAATGGTGCAATCTTGGTGCTGACAGCAATAACTCAAACCTTAAAAATAATTATGCCGAAGTAAAACTCTGGAATTATGCAGAGAATACTTTTGTAAGCACAGGTTCACAGTTCTGCGGATTGATAATGGCCGACCACAGTAAATGTGGAATCAATACAATGTTTAATACAGGAACGGTAGTAGGTGTTAGCTGCAATATTTTCGGTGCAGGATTTCCGCGCAATTTTGTCCCCTCTTTTTCGTGGGGAGGAGCAACCGGTTTTATGAATTACAGTTTGGATAAAGCCTTAGAAACAGCAAAACTTGTAATGGAACGCAGACATATTGAACTAACGAAAGAAGACATAAAGATTTTTGAACACATCCTTCAACTGACAAAAAAATAAGAAACCTGACAATTTTCCTGTTGGCACATCTATTGACAAATAGTTAGTCAACTAAAGAGGAAAAAGAATGAATTATATGAAAGAAGATCACCTTAACATTGAAGCCCTGTCGCTGAATCACCTCATTGACGATGAGCCGGAATTTATTCCGTTGCTTACTCAGGAAGATGAGGATACAATGAATTCAGAGAAGTTACCTGAAATTTTGTCAATACTTCCGTTAAGGAATACTGTCTTGTTTCCGGGTGTGGTAATTCCTATTACAGTAGGCCGTGATAAATCCATAAAGCTGATTAAAGAAGCAAACCGCGGAACTAAAATTATTGGCGTTGTAGCGCAAAAGGATGTAGGAATTGAAGATCCTGCTTTTGATGACCTTAATAAAATTGGAACAGTAGCCTACATTATTAAAATGCTGCGCATGCCTGACGGTAATACAACTGTTATCATTCAGGGTAAAAAGCGTTTTGAATTAAAGGATATGGTGCAGAGTGAGCCTTATTTTAAAGCTAAGGTTGAAGCAATACCGGAAGAAAAGCCAGATAAAAAGGATAAGGAATTTACAGCACTTATTTCATCACTTAAAGATGTGGCAACACAGATTGTGCGCCAGTCGCCCAATATTCCTTCTGAGTCTGCCTTTGCCTTGAAAAATATTAACAGCCCGGCATTTCTTATCAACTTTATTTCGTCAAACATGAATGTGGAAGTTCATGAGAAACAAAAAGTACTGGATGAAAGTGATTTGAAAAAACGTGCAACACTGGTTCTGGAATTCCTCACTAAAGAGTTGCAGATGCTGGAATTGAAAAACCAGATACAGACCAAAGTAAAAACTGATTTAGATAAGCAGCAGCGCGAATATTTTCTTAACCAACAGATGAAAACCATTCAGGAAGAACTGGGTGGAAACTCATTTGAGCAGGAGTTGAAAGAACTGGAGAGACGTGCTGAAAAGAAAAAGTGGAGCAAAGAAACTGCAGAGCTTTTCAAAAAGGATTTAGCTAAGTTGAAACGGATGAATCCAATGGCTTCTGAGTATTCTGTTCAGACTAATTACCTGGATGTATTGCTTGATATTCCATGGAACGAATACACGAAAGATAACTTCAATCTTAAGCGTGCAAAAAACATTTTAGATGCCGATCACTTTGGGTTGGATAAAGTAAAAGACCGTATTCTTGAGCACCTTGCTGTGTTGAAACTGAAAGGTGATATGAAATCGCCAATCCTTTGTTTGGTGGGACCTCCGGGAGTTGGTAAAACTTCGCTCGGTAAATCCATAGCAAAAGCATTGGGCAGAAAATATGTGCGAATGTCATTAGGTGGTTTGCGTGATGAAGCAGAAGTACGTGGTCATCGCAAAACATACATTGGTGCAATGCCCGGACGTGTTATTCAAAGTCTGCGTAAAGCAAAATCATCTAATCCTGTTTTTGTGTTAGATGAGTTGGATAAAGTAGGTCGCGATGCACATGGCGATCCTTCTTCTGCTTTGCTTGAGGTGCTTGATCCGGAACAAAACAATGCGTTTCATGATAACTACATTGAAACAGGTTATGATCTTTCAAAGGTTCTGTTTATAGCAACAGCAAATTCGCTTAGTACCATTCAACCTGCGCTTCGCGATAGGCTGGAGATTATTGAAGTAACCGGCTACACCGTTGAAGAAAAGGTTGAAATTGCCAAACGCCACCTTGTTCCTAAGCAAATCGAAGAGCATGGACTAAAAAAGAAACAGGTTACCTTTTCAGATAAGGTTCTTGAAACAATTATTGAAGAATATACACGCGAATCCGGAGTTCGGAATTTAGAGAAAGTGTTGGCGCGATTGATACGCAGTGTGGCAAAATCTGTTGCTTCAAACGAAAAAGCTGAAGCAGAAATTACTGTTGATAAAGCGCGTAAAATTTTGGGTGTTTCGCATTATCAGAAAGATATTTATCAGGGTAATGATATTGCGGGAGTTGTTACTGGCCTTGCCTGGACTGCTTTTGGTGGAGATATTCTTTTTATAGAAGTAAGTCTTAGCAAAGGAAAAGGTAAACTCACACTCACCGGAAATCTGGGTGATGTGATGAAAGAATCGGCTATGCTTGCATTGGAATACCTTAAATCACATTGCTATGATTTAGGTTTGCAATCCGATCTTTTTGATCAGTGGAATGTACACGTTCACGTTCCTGAAGGAGCAACGCCTAAAGACGGACCGAGTGCAGGTATCACAATCTTTACAGCATTAGCTTCAGCCTTCACGCAACGAAAAGTGAAAGAAAAATTAGCCATGACAGGTGAAATTACCCTGCGCGGAAGAGTGCTGCCTGTAGGTGGAATAAAAGAAAAAATACTTGCTGCCAAACGTGCTAATATCACTGATATTATTCTTTCTCACGAAAACGAAAAAGACATCAATGAAATTCAACCGCATTATCTGAAAGGTTTGAAATTTCATTATGTGAAAACGATGATAGAAGTGGCTGATATCGCATTGCTTGAAGAAAAAGTGAAGAGCAAAGCATCTGCTTAAATCATTGAATAGTTTTAAATGAAAAAGAGAGCCCTACAGGTTCTCTTTTTCATTTACCCAAAAGCGATAAGGCAGTTTAGCGTCTTCTCCTGCATAATCAACACCTATGCGTGGCCCTTTATTGATAAGCTTTTCAGGAATCACTATTCCCTGATCTTCAATCCAGATTTTCCTTCCTGAAAGATCTTGTGCATTATGGCTTCGGAAGTTTATTCCCAGTGCCATGGATACTTTTCCGGGCCCTGTAGTCAATCCTTTTTTGAGTTTCTCTGAGTTTCTTCGTTCCAGAATTTTTTTAATACCTTCAATAGGTTGTATGGCGCGTACAAGCACCGCATGAGGAATATCTTTTTTGTTTGAAACCACATTAAATAGTGAATACATTCCATAGCAGAGATAAACATAGGATATACCTCCCTCAGCATACATGGTTTCAGTGCGCTCTGTTCTTCTGCCTCCATAGGCATGAGATGCTTTATCAGTCTCACCTGCGTAGGCCTCTGTTTCAGTAATGATTCCTGCGGTTACTGTTTTTTCGTCTTTGGTAAAAAGTACTTTTCCGAGCAGTTGTTTGCTTAAACTCACTACATCGTCCTGCAAGTAGAAATCTTTTGATAGTTTACTCATTTAGAAGTTGAAGCTTATTCTCAGCATCATAAATAACAGATCCTTCCTCTATAAGTTGTTGCAGCGTTTTTATTATCAAACTTTCTTTGTTGCTGCCGTATTGAGCAACTAATTCAATTATACTAAGATTTGAATTTGCCAATAACGTTTTTATTTTTTCTGATATTTTTTCAAAATCCGAAGTATTTAAGTCTTGTTTGTTGCGTTCAAGACATACATCACATACGTCACAGTCTTTGGAATTAGTTTCTCCGAAATAGGCAAGAAGCATGCGACTGCGGCAAAAGAGTTTGTTATCGGCATAGTTGAGCACAGCTTCAATTTTTTGCTGAAATACTTTTTTACGCAATTCGTAATTTTCTTTTGAAAAGGTCAGAAGACCAGTATCAATTCTGCCTCTGCAGAACGATAGTTTTGGCAAACTGCTTTGTGGAAAGTATGAAACAAGTTCGTGTTCCTGCAAACGGTAAATAATATTCAGAACCTTTGCCTTGTCTAATTTTGTTCGGGTTGCAATATCGTTTTCAAAAATATTTACATACTCAAAAAATAAACCTGAGTAGGAGCGGAGCATTACTTTTATCACACTATCTGCTTCTTGATTGGCAACCTGAAATTCGTAAAGTTGTTCTTTTGTTCCCGTTATTTTTAGACGCGATGGCATGTAAACACTTTCGGTTAGTAGAAGGTATTCTTCTTTTTCGAGAAATTTGATGCAATTCATTACACGCAATGCTTCCAACTTATATTTATTGCAGAAGTCAGCAATATCAAATTCAAAAAAATGGTCGGCTCCGCTGCCCATTGCCAGATGAAAATAATTTGAAAGAGCATGATACACTTGTTTTATTTCTTCCTTCTCAGGAAAAGCAGTGAGCACTCTTTTCTTTAGTTCAATTTTGTCTTTGTTGCTGACTAATAAAACGGCAAAAGCTTTCTTCTCATCGCGTCCTGCTCGCCCTGCTTCCTGAAAGTAGGCTTCTAATGATTCTGCCAGATCGGTATGGATTACAAAACGTACATCAGACTTGTCAATTCCCATACCAAATGCGTTTGTTGCCGAAATAACCTGTACAGTGTTATTAATCCATTGTTCCTGCACTTGTGCACGTTTTGCTGCATCCATTCCGGCATGGTAAAATGTAGCACTTATTTTATTTTTTTGTAGAAACGTGCCTGTTTCAGTCGTTTTACGTCTGCTACGCTCGTAAATAATTCCGCTACCGCCCACGTTTTTTATCACTTTCAGCAGGCGCTTGCTTTTGTCATCTTCATTTAATACAACATAAGCGAGGTTGGACCGGCTGAAACTTTTTCGCAACACATGTTCTTTTTTGAATCCCAATTTCTGCTGAATGTCTTTGACCACATCAGGAGTTGCAGTAGCGGTAAGAGCAAGAATGGGAACCTTTGGAACATATTGCCTTATGTCTCTTATCTTCATATATGGGGGGCGGAAATCATAACCCCATTGAGAAATACAGTGCGCCTCGTCCACTGCAATCAGGTTCACGTTCATTTTTGGCAGACGAGAGAGAAAGATTTCGGTTTGCAGACGCTCAGGTGAGAGATAGAGGAATTTGTAGTTTCCGTAAATGCAGTTGTCCAATGCAATGTCAATCTCTTTCATACTCATTACTGAATTGATAGCAACGGCTTTAATATCTTTCTTGCGCAGGCTGTCTACCTGGTCTTTCATCAAAGCAATTAGTGGAGAAACTACTATGCACAAGCCTTCCATGCATAAAGCAGGAACCTGAAAGCAGATAGATTTTCCGCCTCCTGTTGGCAAGAGTGCCAACGTGTCTTTCCCTTGCAGGACAGCGTTAACAATGTCTTCCTGTAGCGGACGAAAACTTTGGTAATTCCAGTATTTAAAAAGTATTTCGCTGGGCGAAGAATTGGTGTTCATTCTTCACTCAACAATATCGACTTCGCTACATCACGTATCATAAAAAAACCGGGAAAGAACAATAGCAATACACCGTAGTTAATGGCATTGTGATATACCGCAAGCGTAGGAATAAAGATGCAGAGCATTCCGATAAACATAATGGCAAAAAGGAAAAACTTGAATAACGGTCGCGAAGGTTCAAAATCTATTTCTTCTTCTCTGTTCTGGGTTTGTTCGCGTTCAGGATTTCTTCTGTAAGCAGGGTCGCGGTGGGTCTGTTCCTGTTGCGTTGAAGCAGAAGAAGCGCGAAACTGCTCGTATTCCAGTTTCAGATCATAACGCTTTCTTTTCTTCTCATCGCAAAGCGTGTCATTGGCGGTATTTAGAATGGTGAAATAGTCGTGAGCGCTGGCCGATGCATTTACATCAGGATGATATAGTTTCGCTTTTCTGCGGTAAGCAAGTTTTATCTGCGAAACCGTTGCGTTTCGCTCTACACCAAGTATTTTGTAGTAATCGTATATCATACTATTGTAACGCTTTACTTCTGCTTAAAAGTATAGCAATAATACGAAAAAATGAAGCAGCGGAAAAGACAAAAATTTAATTAGTACTTTTCAGAATTTCCAGTTCTTAGTATTAGTGGCTGTTTCGTGGGAAGGTTGTATTTCTTCCAACAATTCGTAATTTCCATAATCGTCAAAACTGCTGAGGTTGTAGTTTTTCTCTAAGTTGTAAAAGGCTGTAATATCATCCATCAAAGTTTGTGGAAGGTATTTTGTGCTTTTTTCAAAGCTGAGCATGTTTAACATTTCGCCATTTTCTAGGCGAGAAACAGAGTTGGGAATGATTTCAAAATTAGTAAAGCCAAGTTGAACTAATTCCTCTTGTGCTGCAGTTAGTTTTTCTACATCATCTGCACAGATATAAAAACTCCAGCGGTATTCTTTATCAAAATCCCATTTTTCCTGCTCCAATAAATCACCGAATTCGATTTGAATGGTCCTTAGGGTATAGCCGGGAAACTGAGCATTGGCAGTTGTGAAGAGGATAAGGGCTAAGAAGGCTGTAATTAATGATTTCATTGAATAGTTTGTTTTAGGTCGTTTAACGATGATACTTTGAAAATAGTTCAGTAGTTCGATGAACGACCAAATCACTCCAGAGGATATTTCACAAGAAGTGATTTAAATTATTAATAAGTATAAATTTGTCCAAAACCCTCAATTCATGTATACCAAACTATTTTTATTCACATGCCTTACTTTTATGGCAGCCTGTAACAATCATTCTGATATGAAAACAAATTCTTACCAATGGCCCGATGTAAAAGCTCCGGTGGCTGAACAGAAACCCCTGCAACGTGCCCTGCACGGTGATACCGTTACCGATAACTATTACTGGATGATAGATTATTTTAAAAAAGGTGCCGATAGTACAAAGGTGGTTGATTACCTCAAAGCCGAGAATGAATATTTAGATACCATGATGAGTGGTACAAAAAAATTTCAGGAAGCATTGTTCTCTGAAATGAAAGCAAGAATAAAGGAAAAAGATGAAAGCGTGCCTGTATTCAACAATGGTTATTTTTATTACACCCGCACGGATGAAGGTAAGGAGTATTATAAATACTGTCGTAAAAAGGGGAGCCTCACAGCTCCCGAAGAAATAGTATTGGACGTTGATGCCATGGCAGAAGGCAAAGCATATTACGATATTGGCGAAATAGAAATAAGCGAAGACAATAAACTGGTAGCCTATGGTGTTGATGAAGTGTCGCGGAGAGAATATATTATTCATATAAAAAATCTTGAAACGGGAGAAGTATACAAAGATGCCATACCACGCACCGAAGGCGCTGCAATTTGGGCTAACGATAATAAAACACTCTTTTATACATCAAAAAATCCCGAAACACTTTTATCCGAAAAAATAAAGCGCCATGTATTGGGCACCGATCCAGCAAAGGATGTAACAGTGTATGAAGAACTTGATAAATCTAATTATATAGGTGTATATAAATCCAAAAATAACAGGTACATCATTATAAATTCGCAAGCCACTATGAATTCTGAGTACAGATTAATTGATGCATCAAAACCAGATGCTACTTTCAAATTGTTTCAACCACGCATGAAAGATGTACTATATTCCATTATCCCGCTGGCCGATAAGTTCCTTATTAAAACCAATTGGAATGCAAAAAATTTCCGTTTGATGGAATGCACGCTTGACAAAACGCAAAGCAGCAACTGGAAAGAAATTATTCCTAACAGAAATGATGTATTGCTCGAAGGTATTGATGAGTTTAAAGATTTTATTGTGCTTACTGAACGTAAAAACGGATTAACCCAGCTAACCATTCAAAGCCTTGCCGATGGTAAAGAACATGTACTAGATTTTGGCGAGCCTGCCTATGCAGCATGGCCTGGTGCCAATCCCGACTACAACAGTTCAACACTGCGCTACCAGTTTGCCTCATTAGTTACCCCATCATCTACCATTGATTACAACATGGCAACCCGCGATAAAAAACTTATGAAGCAGGCGGAAGTTATAGGAGGTTATAATGCTGCCGATTATGTTACAGAGCGCCTGTATGCAACGGCCAAAGACGGCACAAAAATTCCCATCTCCATTGTTTACAAAAAAGGATTTGAGAAGAACGGTAAGGCTCCGCTATTACTTTATGGCTATGGTTCATACGGAAACAGCATTGATGCCTATTTCGGCAGCGGACGTTTGAGTTTGCTCAACAGAGGTTTTGCCTATGGCATTGCTCACATCCGTGGCGGACAGGAAATGGGCAGACAGTGGTATGAAGACGGAAAGCTTATGAAAAAGATGAACACCTTCACTGATTTTATTGACTGTGGTGAATTTCTGGTAAAAGAAAAATATACAAGTAAAGAACATCTATATGCTGAAGGCGGAAGTGCAGGAGGCCTGCTTATGGGTGCAGTAATAAACCTTGCTCCTGATATGTGGAACGGTGTAGTAGCTGCTGTTCCCTTTGTAGATGTGGTAAACACCATGTTGGATGAAAGTATTCCGCTTACAACTAATGAATTTGACGAGTGGGGAAATCCTAAAAATAAAGACGCTTATTTTTACATGAAAAGCTACTCGCCTTATGAAAATGTTGAAAAGAAAAATTATCCCAATATGCTGGTAACAACAGGTCTACATGATAGCCAGGTGCAGTATTTTGAACCTGCTAAATGGGTTGCAAAACTAAGGGCAACTAAAACCGATAATAACCTCTTACTCCTGCATACTAATATGGATTTCGGGCATGGAGGTGCCTCGGGTCGTTTTGATTATTTAAAAGAGGTAGCTCTTAGATATGCCTTCATGCTTTCGCTGGAAGGCATATCTAAATAGTCTTAAAATGGGAGATGGTTTTACGTGCCCTTTCTGAGCGGCAGCAGCACTCTTGCAAAATCAAGTTTGCGCGTGTTGCTCTCATTAAACACACCTTTATTGGTTTCGCGAATATCTTCTACCGAATAGAATGAACCAGGTAAATGGCTGTCGATAAATTCTGAAATCTGCTTTACGTTTTTGCGCTCGGCTACAATGAAAATAACTTTTACAGGACCCATAGCGCCTTGCCCGTCAATAACTGTAAAGCCGTGTTTTTCCTTTTTCAGTTCTTCCAGAAATGTATCTGAGTTTTTGTTAGTAATAACGCGTATAACTTGCGTGCCTATTGCCAGTGCCTGTTCTATAGTTAATCCTAAAAATGTTCCGGTGGCATATCCTGCAGCCCATGCAAAGTAACATAATACATTGCTGAGATTTTGCATAATTTGTCCTATTGCAATAAGCCAAAGCAAAACCTCAAAAAAACCTATTATGGGAACAATTTTGCGCTTGCCTTTTGATATCATAACAATGCGCAGCGTTCCCAGTGTCACGTCTGTCATCCGCGCGAAATAAATAACAAGTGGCAATACCACCCAGTTAAAATAATCAAATCCTTCTTTTGCTTCCATGTGTTAATAAGGGTGAGCAGTTTTAATAATCTTCTGCTTGAAAATATGTTTTTCTTCGCTTGTAATGGTTGCGAAATAAATGCCGGCCGCAAGAGGTGCGGTTGAAAAGGTAAAAATGTTTTGCCCGAATTTTGCCTGATCCTTAAAAAGCGAAATCACATTGCGTCCATTCATGTCATACAGGTCTACGGCAATATCACTAGTTTTATCCATATAAAAGTTAAGTGTAACATAATCAACTGTTGGGTTTGGGTAAACACTTATTTGAAGGGAAGGGTATTCGCTCGCTCTAATGGAGTCGGTGCTGGTAAGTTCTGCAATCCATGTTCCGTTTTTCTTTGTCTGCTGCCCGAAAGAGCCAACAGCCCAAACTGTAGCTGTTTCATTATACCTACGTTGCGAGCCGCTGTAATCTCCCCAGCGCTCGTAGTTGCCATCACCAAAAGCATCTACGTAATTATCGCCAGTTTTAATTTTTTCAAAAGATGAATATACTCCTTCATTAGTGTAATACACATATGAGAAGCCTGCAAAATCATTAGGAGAAGTATGATTGTAAGTGATTATGCTTTCCTGATCACGGTGGTCGCGACCTGAGAATGAAATATTAGGGTATCCGAAATCAAGAACATCATCACCAAGAACTGTTGCCCGTAAATTAGGACTTGATGATTCAGGACTTTCAATAAATCCATGATAAATACCGGCAAGACCGGTAGGCTCGTTCATGCAGGCCTGTACAAATTGTATAACATCATTTTCATAAAATCCGCCAAGTATTCTGTTATCATTAGTGTCAAAAGTGTTGGTACCTTGCTGATGTGCTTCTGGTGGCAAAAGGTATTTTCTATCTGCAGTAAGGAATTTTATTTGTAATGCTGCGTTGTTGCTTTTTACGCTGTCAGTAATATGCAGCAAAAAAACGGAGTCGTTTTCATAAGAAGTTGCCCTGTTGCTCAACAAGTACATGCCGGGTCCGTATGGCTTTGTTCCTCCTTTAATCGGACAGATATTAAAAATTGATTTAATTCCGTTGTCAAGGAATATATCATGATAATATTGAGTGGTAAGTGTTGCTCCTGCATAACCATCGTAATTGCTTATCTGCCACAAACAGGTTTCTGTAAACCCTGAATTGTTGCTTGAACCGTTGGTAAATGTGTTTACACCAATAAATAAATCGCGGTTAGAAATTCCTATTACTGGGTAATCGCTCCAGGTATCGTTGCTCAGAGGATTTCCGCTAAGTGCATAAGCATTCCAGTTTCCAATTGGGTCATTGGTCTGCGAATAACATACAATTACTTTACTTTTCTGGTAAGTACTGCCGTTTAGGAAAACCATGATAAAGCGGTCTGCATCAGGGTCATAAACCATTTTTGGATCAAACTTTGAGTCTGTTGCATTCAGGCTGGTAGCAAATGCTCCGAGTGATTTAACTTTTAAAATGGTGTCGTTATTTGTATCGTAAATCAGCACCCGTGAGTTGATAACTGAAACAATAATTCCTGCATTGGAAATAGCCATGTCGTTATCATTAGGAATGCTATTCTGCGCAATGTTCCCCTCAAAACTTTGTCCTACAATTACCGGTGAAATAGAATCTGTTTTGTAGTTAGGTTGAAAATTTGCTTCTCTTTTTACAGGATATTTTTTGCGCATTTCTTCTTTCATTGAACGCAATTTCGATCTATATGAAGGACCTCCGGGAGCAGGAACTTCAATATTCTGCAGCATCACTTCCCAATCAGGAATAGTATCGGAGAAACTGAGTACTGCAGCTTTTTCGCATGTAAAATTTGTTGCTTTGTAAGTAGTTTGTGAATAGGAAACAGCCCCAAACAATATACCTAAAACAAGAGCGAAAAAAAATCTCATTATCGTATTTCAGAATTAATTTCCTGACGGCTTTCGCGCTGAAGTTGCTGAACAGGAAGTGCAGTAGAGTAGCGGCTGATAAATCCATTTACTTTTTTTTCATTTAGTCCGCTTTTGCCAAAAAGTCCATTTGAGTTAATAACTTCCAATGTTTTTTCTGCCGAGCGCACTGTAACATCTGGATAGGCAATTGAGCCGTTAGCAAAACGGTAATAGTTTTCCTTTATGCTGATAAGTCTCTCTTTGCCGTTTAATGAATAAGCAATAAAACCAGTGCCTGATTTTTTAAGCAATCCGGCTGCTGTATTATCGCAGTAAATAGTGTCTGTAGTAATTTCGGTCTGTGCATTAGAAGCAGAATACCAAAACAAAGAGATAAGAAGTAGTAGGTTTTTCATTTGAACAAAATTATTGAAATTAATTTACAGTCAGTACATCACCGTTCCAGACTAAGTCAGAGCTTTCGCAAGAAATATGATGTTTTGTTTGGTTTTTATCCGGTAAAAAATCACCGCTGGTATAAACAGGAACATTGATAAAAATATTTTCTGCAAGATGCTCAACGCCATCAATCAATACCCGCCAATATAGGCGGTTGTCTGAACACTCGGTATTAAACCGGATTTTTATACTATGCATCATTTTATAATTTTTTCCACATGCTGCGGTGCGCACCAACTTTGTTTACTTCGTATTCAACTCCATAACTAGTCCATCCGCATTTTTTATAAAAAGCAATAGCTGCCAGGCGAGCCTGCAGCCAACCAGTCCGAGCATTCCAGTTTTGCTTTGCTGCTTCTTCCAATGCAAAAAGAATTTTTGCAGCAAATCCTTTTCCCTGAAATTCAGGCAGCGTTCCCATTTGTCTTACTTGCACGGCAGGTCGCAAATTCGAAGCAAATGGCTGGCCTTTATCGTCAGTTAAAACAGTTTTTATTCCATCACTTAATAGCTCAAATGCAGGACAATTACTGCCCACAGGGTCTTTCACTGAACCATCACCGACAATAAGTTGAATTCTTCCTACAGCAACTATTTTATCATAGAAGGAAATGTATGCATGAATAGCGGTGTTATCATCAGAAAGCAATTCAGACCCGCGGGGACTTCCTAAAGGTTTTCTTAACACCTCATATCGAACATCAAAATATTCTTGTGGTAGTACCTCTCCAGGAAGAGCAACAACTAAATTCATAGATATAAATCTGCAATTGCTAAGGCAGCAAATACTATGCTGGCAATACCGTTGGTTGTAAAAAAAGCGATATTCACTTTGCTTAAGTCATCAGGTTTTACAAGGCTGTGTTGGTAAAGCAAAAGCCCGCTGAAGATAGCTGCTGCGATCCAGTAATACATTCCTGCATAGCCAATAAATCCAGCAGTAAGAATAAATGCAGCAGAAAATAAATGGAAAACAGAAGAAAGTAACAACGCATTTTTAGTTCCAATAGCAGCCGGTATTGAGTGTAAGCCTTTGGACTTATCAAATGCTTCGTCCTGCAAAGCGTAGATAATATCAAAACCACTAACCCAGAATAAAACAGCAAAGGAAAACAAAACAGGAAGTACAGCAAATTTACCTGTTACAGCAAGCCAGGCACCAATGGGTGCAAGTGACAAACCTAATCCAAGAATTAAATGACATAGAAAAGTGAAGCGTTTAGTATAACTGTAACCAAGAACTATCAGCAATGCAACAGGGCTTAAATAAAAACAAATAGTGTTGATGAAATAAGTTGCTACAATAAAAAAAAGAGAATTCAATATCACAAAAACCAATGCCGATGTTTTTGAAATTACTCCAGCAGGAATTTCACGGACAGCAGTGCGCGGATTTTCTTTGTCAACATCGGTATCAATAAGCCGATTAAACGCCATTGCAGCGCTGCGCGCGAAAATCATACAGAGAATAACTAATCCTAAAACTTTCCAGTCAAAATGTGCCTCAGTAGATTTTACTCCTATAAAAAAACCAAGCAAGGCAAATGGCAACGCAAAAACAGTATGACTGAATTTGATTAATGAAAGGTAGTTACTGACAGATGCGGTTTTCATTTATGATGTAAAATTACTTGTATTTCTTCATCTGATTAAACTTCACAGACAGTAATATCATTAAAACGAAGAAGCCCGTTAGTCTTAAAATGTCAGGAAGGATTTCAGATAAATTTGTCTGTCGCAAAAACACATTATTAAGTCCATTCAAAGACCAATTCAGTGGAGAAATTATGCTAATGCTTTGCATGATGCCAGGCATAACATAAACTGGAACAAGCACTCCTCCAATAGCAGCAAGTATAACAACACTTACTGAGCCAAATACCATTGCCTGATGATGACTATTGAAAATTGAACCCACCATAAAACCATAACCTGTGGCTGCAAGCGCACAAGCAATTACCATTAGCATTAATGCTATAAAATTTGTTCCGATTTCAAAGGCCGGTAGGCCGAGTAGTGGGAGAAAATAAATCCCCACCAGCATCATCAGGAAAAACTGAATAAGGCAAACGGCTGTGTAAATAAAAATTTTACCGTAAAGGCTCGTCATGTAAGAGCCGGGAATAAGAAGCAGGCGCAGTGCGCTGCCTTCCTCGCGCTCTTTAATCATAGATGATGCTAACGGAATAACGATATAAAACATAGCGAAGATTGCCCATGCAGGAACGTTGTGCTGAACTGAATTAGTTAACAGTTCAGCTACTTTGCTGTCGTTTGCCTGTATTTCTTTTAGCGTTATCAGCGGACGGGATTCTATAGACGCCTCCTGTTTTATTCCGCTTGCTTCACCCAGTTTTTGTGAAAAGATGCGGAGCATAGTTTCCATCTCCGTGCGGGTGATAAACTTATCCAGCGCGCTGCTTACTGAACTTCGGAATGCAATTTTAGCAGCGGGGTCAAACAGGATAATCAATTGAATTGAATCGGGTTGAAATACAGTACTATCTTTTTTACCCATTCCAAAACCAGCAAGCATTTTGCCAACACGGTTTTCTACATTCTTATTCATTGTATTTGTGGCACCTTCAGGAATAATAATTCCTAATCTGAAATCGCCTTTTGCCACAGCTTGTTTGATGCTTTCATCGCTGGCTGTTTCTTCGTTTATTTCTGTGATGACAGAAAATATACCAGAGTTTATCAATCCCTTTTTTATAATACTTCCAAGCGAATCTTTGTCATTATCTACATAAACAATTGGTATTTTATTTTCTTTGTAATCTTTGAATGGCGCATCTTGTATCAAAGACATAATGGTGATAAGCAGCAAAGGCATAACAAAGAGAATTGCCAGCCCAGCTTTGTCGCGAAGCAGAATAAGACACTCTTTTTTTATGGTAACTAAAAATCTCATTAATCCCTAAGTTTCTTTCCGGTCAGTCTCAAAAAAATATTTTCAAGGTTATCAAAGCCTGGCTGACTGCCAATAATTTGTTGCGGTGATCCTTGAATAATGATTTTGCCATCATCAATAATTGCAATTTTTGTGCAAAGATTTTCTGCTTCTTCCAGGTAATGTGAAGTATATAAAATAGTTGTTCCTTTTTTATTCAGTTCACGCAGAAATTCAATAATCATGTTTCGTGATTGTACATCTACACTTGCAGTCGGTTCGTCAAGAATTAAAACTTTAGGGTCATGTAACAGCGATGCAATTAAATTCAGTCTGCGTTTCATGCCGCCTGAAAACTGCTCCACGCGCTTGTTGCCTGTATTCTCCAATCCGAATATATGCAGGTAATGATTGATTTTTTCTTTCAGATTATTTTTTTGAATTCCATACATACTCCCGAAAAAATCAAGGTTTTCTTTTGAAGTAAGAGTAGGGTAGAGCGCAATCTCCTGCGGAACAACTCCAATCACTTTTTTGCTTTCATCGCTTTGTTGTGCTAAATCAAAACCATGAATGGAAACCTTTCCCTGTGTGGGTTTTATTAAGCTAGAAAGAATAGATATTGTAGTGGTTTTCCCTGCACCATTTGGTCCGAGCAGACCGAAAATCTCCCCTTCTTTTATTTCTAAAGTAATATCGTTTACAGCAACTTGTTCCGCATCTTTGTAGCGGTGCACAAGGTTTTCAATGCTGATGGCGATTGACATCAGGCTTTAAGATTTTTCAGTTTTTTGAAAACTTTCTCTTCTTTATCGGCACAATCAAGAAGAATATCGGCAAGCAAAGGATACGTGATATCGCTTGTTGCACGACCTTTGCAGACTTTACCTGCAAGATAGGCGAACTCGCGCCAGCGGTCGCCAGCAATTGTCATTTCAGCCGATGCTTCATTGAACAAATCCTGGCGCATAATATCATTTGCTTCTTGCAGAAATGCCGCGAAAATGAAACGGAAACCGGCACCGCCAGTTCCAATTTCTTCCTGCATGCGTATTTGATTTCCGAGGTAAAGCCCGGCTTGTTTCTCGCCTAGTTTTTTATCCCAGGTTCGCAGGTTTTTTGCAAGGTAACGCACCCCCCACAAACCAAAGAAAGGAACAGGAATTGTGAGCATATCTGAAGTGGTTTTATTAAGCCCTTTTACTATGGCAATCTTCATTTCCTTCTCAGTTGGAGTAGGTACTTCAACTGGGTAATACATTCTGCCTTTTGGCGGCATAACGCCTTTTGCAAAACGTGCACGCATCAGGTCTTCGTAAGAAACTTCTGTAGGATTATCCATCACGGGGTCGCTCACTAAATAATTGCCGTTTTGTTTTCCGAACACAACAATATTATGAGCATTGAAATGGAATCGAAATGCTTTTGGAAGATAGGGTAGGTAAAAAACGCTGGTAAGCATACCAATCGGCAAACCTTTATCCAGAGCACGATCCAACTCATCCATTGCTTTTTTCTTGTCGCTGAACTTCTCAGTTTTTACTTTTATGTTAAGGCGTTTGGTCATCCGTTTAAAAATCTCACCTGGCAAAATACGGTAAGAAGTTCCGGGCATGCCGTTCAGTTTCAGAAAAGGCATGTAACTGAAGAAAAGTCCGGAACCTATACCAAAAACCATTGGCTCGCTCAATTCAAGTTTGTGAAAATTAAGTAGGTTTGAAACTGTCCCATTCTCGCAGTGGGCGCTTTGGTGGTGTTTATAATCAGATATAATCAATGTCTTTTTTTCTTAAACTATTTTAGTCAACTCTTCAACCGAGATTTTAAAAGTCTCTGCGTATTTTTTTAGAATATCTTGAGGTAGTGCAGTAAACACTTTAGGATTGAGGTGTTCTTTCACTTTCCACTTTGAAAATCCCATATAATCGCCAACAAGTTTTTCATCCATCATATTTTTTTCAATCCAGTAAGCAAGCGGACTTACCTCACCCGACAAAACACTTTTGTGCGCTGCTTCTATTTTTTCATTTATCACTTCCCAGGCTTGTTTCAATGCAACATTTTCCGGCTCCCAGCCAACACTTGGTACTTTAACATATTTCCCATTTTTATCAACGGCATATTTTACAACAGTAAATTTGCCCTCCAGCAGGTTTTCATCATCCTGCGGTACTTGTTCTTTTTCCATTTTCTTTTAATTTGAAAACGCGCGAATTTAGTCTTTTTTGATGAAGATTTTAAGCTCACATTCTGCCACTTTTTCTCCGTTGCTGCTTACAGAAGCATTTACAACAGTGGCATCAAAAATCTGGTGAGTTATTTTAATTTCTGTTACTATTTCCGAATCAATAGCAGGTAGAAAATGGATTTTTAAATCTTTTATTGCACCGATAAAACCGATGGGTGCTTCTTTGTATTTGCTTTGTTCTGAGTTTA
>CANJWH010000010.1 GCA_947478465.1 Bacteroidota bacterium | reverse complement strand
CCTGTGCTAATCTTGGTGCAAACACAGTTACTTTAACGGTTACTGACCCTAGCGGAAATTCTTCTACCTGTACTGCTACGGTTACTGTTGTTGATAATATTGCTCCTACAGCATTATGTCAAAACGTAACAGTTCAGTTAAATGCACTTGGAAATGCATCTGTTACAGCGACACAAGTAAATAATGGAAGTTCTGATAACTGCGCAATTGCTTCGCTTTCGGTTTCGCCATCTACTTTTACCTGCGCTAATGTTGGTGCAAATACGGTTACACTTACAGTTACAGACGTTAATGGAAATGTTTCTACCTGCTCTGCTACTGTTACAGTTCAGGATAACATAGCCCCTACAGTTTTATGTCAGAACGTAACTGTTCAGTTAAATAGCGGAGGGATAGCATCCGTTACTGCAGCCCAGGTAAACAATGGAAGTTTTGATAATTGCGGAATTGCCTCTCTGGCAGTTTCACCAAATACGTTCACCTGCGCTAATGTTGGAGCAAATACAGTTACCTTAACAGTAACCGATGTAAATGGAAATATTTCAACATGTTCAGCTACTGTTACTGTTCAGGATCATGTTGCTCCGATTGCTCTTTGTCAGAATATTAGTGTAAACCTTAATTCTGCAGGAACGGCAAGTATTACTGCTGCTCAGATAAATAATGGTTCGTCTGATAATTGCGCCATTGCAACAATGACAGTTTCTCCTTCTTCTTTCACTTGCGCAAATGTTGGAGCTAATACAGTAACATTAACAGTTACAGATGTAAATGGAAATTCTTCAACTTGTACTGCTACTGTTACCATTGCTGATATTACTCCTCCAACTGCTCTTTGCCAGAATATTACAGCTCAGTTAAATGCAGCAGGAAATGTTACTATAACAGCAGCACAGATTAATAACGGTAGTTCTGATGCATGCGGAATTGCATCCATGACCGTTAACCCATCTTCGTTTACATGTGCCGGTGTTGGACCTAATCCTGTAACATTAACTGTTACAGATGTGAACGGAAATGTTTCTACCTGCTCTGCTACTGTTACTGTAGTAGATAACATTAATCCTGTTGCAGTTTGTCAGAACATTACTGTTGACCTTGATGCTACAGGAAATATTTCCATTAATGCTTCACAGGTAAACAACGGCTCATCTGATGCTTGCGGTATTGCTTCTATTTCTGTTTCTCCTTCTTCTTTTACTTGTGCTAATGTCGGAGCAAACACCGTTACACTTACAGTTACTGATGTAAACGGAAATTCTTCAACCTGCAATGCTACTGTTACCGTTGTTGACAACACAAATCCTGTTGCTGTTTGTCAAAATATAAGTGTTAATCTCAATTCAGCAGGAACTGTTTCGATTACAGCAGCACAAATAAATAACGGCTCCACTGATGCTTGCGGTATTGCATCCCTTTCAGTTTCTCCGTCAACATTCACATGTGCAAATATTGGCGCTAATACTGTAACCTTAACTGTAACTGATATACATGGAAATTCTTCAACCTGCAATGCTGTTGTTACAGTTGCAGATGTTACACCTCCAACTGCGATTTGTCAGAATATTACAGTTCAGTTAAACTCTTTAGGAAATGTATCCATCACAGCATCACAAATAAATAACGGAAGTTCGGATGCATGCGGTATTGCATCAGTAAATGTTTCACCAAGTTCATTCAATTGTGCAAATGTAGGAGCTAATACAGTTACGCTTACCGTAACAGATATTCATGGAAATGTTTCAACCTGTAATGCTACCGTTACTGTCCAGGACATTGTTGCTCCTGTAGCAAATTGCCAGAATATTACTGTTAATTTAAGTGCTGCAGGTAAAGCCTCAATTACTGCTTCACAGATAAATAACAACAGCAGTGATGCCTGTGGTATTGCTTCAATATCTGTTTCACCTTCTTCGTTTACGTGCGCAAATGTTGGAGCAAACACCGTTACACTTACAGTTACTGATGTTAATGGAAATACTTCTGTATGCACTGCTACTGTAACTGTCGTTGACAATACAAATCCTGTTGCCATTTGTCAAAACATCAGCATTAATTTGAATGCTGCAGGAACAGCAACAATTACTGCCTCACAAATAAACAACGGAAGCTCTGATGCATGTGGTATTGCTTCAATGTCTGTTACACCTTCTTCATTTACATGTGTGAATGTTGGTGCAAATTCAGTAACTCTAACTGTTACTGACAATAATGGAAATTCATCTTCATGTAATGCAACAGTAACTGTTGTTGATGTTACTCCACCGGTTGCACTTTGTCATAACGTAACAGTTCAGTTAAACGCAGGTGGTAATGCTTCAGTAGCAGCAGCACAGGTTAACAACGGAAGCTCAGATGCGTGCGGTATTGCATCCATATCCGTTTCGCCAAACACGTTTACCTGTGCAAATGTTGGAGCTAATACGGTAACACTTACTGTAACAGATATAAACGGAAATGTTTCTACTTGTAATGCTACTGTAACTGTTCAAGACAATATTAACCCGAATGCAATATGTCAGAACATAACTGTTCAGTTAGACCAAACAGGTTCTGTAATTGTAACAGCTGCGCAAATCAATAATGGTTCAAATGATAATTGCGGAATTGCTTCCATCGCTATTAACGGACAACCGCAAATTACTTTCAACTGTTTAAATGTTGGTGCAAATACAGTAACACTTACTGTTACTGATGTGAATGGAAATACTTCTACCTGCAATGCAACTATTACAGTTGTTGATAATACAAGCACACCACCTACAGCTATCTGTCAGAATATAACTGTGCAGCTTGATGCTACAGGAAATGCTTCTATTGTTGCTGCAGATGTTGATGGCGGTTCTTTTGATAATTGCGGAATTGCATCTCTTTCGGTTTCTCCTAATACATTTAATTGTTCAAATGTTGGACTTAACACGGTTACTTTAACTGTTACCGACCTTAGCGGAAACAGTTCTACATGCCTTGCAAATGTTACTGTTGAAGATACAATTGCACCTGTAGTCATTTGTCAGAATATAATTGTTGAACTTGATTCAAATGGAATTGTTATTGTTACAGATTCGCAGGTTACCGGTGCTTCCAGCGATGCATGCGGAATTGGTTCATCAACCATTAATGGTCAAAAACAGGTTGCTTTCAGCTGTGCAAACGTTGGAGTAAATACAGTTACATTAACAGTTACAGATGTAAACGGAAATGTTTCTTCATGCACTGCTACGGTTACGGTTGAGGATAATGTAGATCCTATTGCAATCTGTCAGAACATAACTGTTCAGTTAGACCAAACAGGTTCTGTAATTGTAACAGCTGCGCAAATCAATAATGGTTCAAATGATAATTGCGGAATTGCTTCCATCGCTATTAACGGACAGCCGCAAATTACTTTCAACTGTTTAAATGTTGGCGCAAATACAGTAACACTTACTGTTACTGATGTAAACGGAAATGTTTCTACCTGCACAGCAACAATAACAGTACAGGATAATGCAAGCACACCTCCAACTGCAATCTGTCAGAACATAACTGTTCAGTTAGATGCAACCGGAAATATTTCCATTCTTCCTGTTGATGTGGATGGAGGTTCTTTTGACAACTGTGGGATTGCTGCAATGAGTGTTTCGCCTTCAACATTTACTTGTGCGAATGTTGGTGCAAATACAGTAACATTAACAGTAATTGATAACAACGGAAATCAAAGCACATGCACAGCAACTGTTACTGTTTTAGACAACAACCCTCCTATTGCACTTTGTCGTAACATTACTGTTCAACTGGATGCAAACGGGAATGCAACCATTACTGCGGCACAGGTTGATAACGGTTCAGGCGACCAGTGCGGACCAGTTACATTAAGTGTTAATCCTTCTTCATTTAATTGCTCTAACATAGGAGCAAATACTGTAACCTTAACTGTTACTGACCAAAGCGGAAACACAGCAACCTGCTCAGCTATTGTTACTATTCAGGATCATGTTGCTCCGATTGCTCAATGTCAGAATATCACTGTTCAACTGAACGCTGCGGGTATTGCTTCTATCACAGCAGCACAAATTGACAATGGTTCTTCAGATGCATGCGGAATTGCTTCGCTTTCAGTTTCTCCTTCATCATTCACGTGTTCAAATGTTGGAACTAACACTGTTACTTTAACTGTAACCGATAATCATGGAAATATTTCTACCTGCACAGCAATCGTTACTGTTCAGGATAACACGGCTCCAATTGCAATTTGTCAGAACATAACTGTAAACTTAGATGCAAATGGAAATGCTGTTATCACTGCTGCTCAGGTAAACAACAATTCTTCTGATGCATGCGGAATTGCTTCAATGACAGTTTCTCCTTCAGCATTTGATTGCTCAAATATTGGTGCAAACACGGTAACATTAACTGTAACTGATAACAATGGAAATTCTTCTACGTGCAGTGCAACAGTAACAATTCAGGATGACACAAACCCAACAGTAATCTGTCAGAACATCATAGTTCAGTTAGATGCAAACGGAAATGTAGTAACTGTTGCTACTGACATTGACAACGGTTCAAGTGATAACTGCTCAACTTCGGGCTCAGGATTAACATTCAGCGCAAGTCAAACTTCATTTGATTGTTCAAACATCGGTGCAAATACAATTACTTTAACAGTAACTGATGCTTATGGAAATTCATCTTCATGCGATGCAATAGTTACGGTTTCTGATACTGTTTCTCCTGTTGCAATCTGTCAGAATATTACCGTTCAGTTAGATGCAAATGGAAACGTTACAATCAGTGCAATTGATATTGATGGTGGTTCAACAGATAATTGTTCGGACATCAATTCAGGATTAACATTCACAGCAAGTCAAACAACATTTGATTGCACAGATGAAGGTATTAATACAGTTATCTTAACTGTTACAGATGCATACGGAAATTCTTCAACCTGCACAGCCATTGTTACAGTTGAGAATAATGTTGCGCCTGCTGCAGTTTGCCAGGACATCACGGTTCAATTAGATGCAACCGGAAACGTAATTATTACAGCTGCACAAGTTGATGGCGGAACAAACGCTGCCTGCGGAATTGCTTCACTTACTGTTTCGCCTTCTGCATTTGATTGTTCAAATGTTGGAACTAATACTGTAACATTAACTGCTACCGATAACTCCGGAAATATTTCAACCTGCACAGCTGTTGTAACTGTTCAGGATACCATTAATCCAACTATCGTTTGTCAGAATATTACGGTTGCTTTGGATGCAAACGGAAACGTTGTTATAACTGGTATTGACTTAGATAACGGAACTACTGACAACTGCTCTAATTCAGGTTCAGGCTTAATTTACACTGCAAGTCAAACTAATTTTGATTGCTCAAACATCGGAGCCAACACAGTAACATTAACCGTAACTGATGCTAACGGAAATTCTTCTTCATGCGATGCTGTTGTTACAATTACCGATACTGTTTCACCAACTGTTATTTGTCAAAACATAACAGTACAGTTAGATGCAAACGGAAACGCTGTTATTACTGCTGTTGAGGTTGACAATGGTTCGTTCGACAACTGCTCAACTCCTAACAATGGCTTAACATACAGCGTAAGTGAAACCAATTTTGATTGCTCAAACGTTGGTGCAAATACTGTGACTTTAACTGTTACAGACGCTTTCGGAAACTCTTCTTCTTGCACAGCAACAGTTACTATTAATGACGAGATAGATCCGATTGCAATTTGTCAAGACATCACGGTTCAGTTGGATGCAAACGGACAGGTAACAATCGATTCTTCACAGGTAAATAATGGTTCATCTGACAACTGCGGAATTGCAACAATGACTGTGAACCCTAACACCTTTACTTGCGCTGGTATAGGAACTAATTCTGTAACATTAACTGTGACTGATGTTAATGGAAATGTTTCAACCTGTATATCAACTGTAACAGTGCAGGATAATGTTGATCCAATTGCAATCTGCCGCGATATTACAATTGATTTAGACGGAACAGGAAATATTTCAATCGTTTCTTCACAGGTTGATAACGGTTCTTCAGACGCATGCGGAATTGCTTCAATGACAGTTTCTCCAAATACATTTGACTGCTCAAATGTTGGCTCTAATACTGTTACTTTAACTGTTACTGACCTCAACGGAAATGTTGCTACCTGCTCTTCAACTGTTACAGTTGTCGATGCAACCAATCCTAATGCAATTTGTCAAAATATTACTGTTGCTCTTGACTCTAATGGAGTAATTTCAATCACCGCTGCACAAATTGATAACGGCTCAACTGATGCATGCGGAATTGATACAATGATAATTTCTGTTTCATCTTTCAACTGCGGAAATGTTGGCGAAAATCTGGTAACACTTACTGTTACGGATGTGAATGGAAATTCAGACAATTGTTTCTCAACTATAACGGTAGTGGATAACATTGCACCTGAATTTACCTTGTGTCCTGCTGATATTGTAATTCAACCTGACAGTTCAAATTGCAATCCTTATGCTACATGGAATACGCCAATTGCTACTGACAACTGTGCGGTTACCTCATTGACCAGTAACTTCCAGTCAGGAAACAGCTTCCCTGTTGGAACAACAACTGTAACATACACAGCAATTGATGCTTCAGGAAATACAACAACCTGTTCATTTGACATAACTGTTCTTGCAAATCCTTTGTTAGTTTCTGCAGTTGCTGATACATTTAGCTGTGGATTTAATATTACTTGTCCGGGAGGAAATAATGGAACTGCAACCGCATTGCCTGCCGGTGGATGCATGCCTTATTCTTACTTATGGAGCAACGGACAAACTTCACAAGTTGCTACCGGTCTTTCTGCAACTACATATTCCGTAACCGTTACAGATGGGCTTGGAAATACTGCAACAACTTCAATTACATTAACAGAACCAACACCGCTTACAGTTGATAGTCTGACAAGCCCAGTAAATGCAGGAGGCTGGAACATAAACTGCGCAAATACTAATAATGGCAGCATCAATCTTGCTTTAAGTGGTGGTGCAGATTGTGCTGATTACAATTATGCATGGACAGGACCAAACGGTTTTACTTCAACTGACGAAAATCTGGTATTTGTTTTTGCAGGAACATATTATGTAACCATTACTGATATAAACGGATGCTCAATTAATGACAGCATTACTTTAACAGAACCTGAATTGTTGGAAGTAAATCTAATAGACCAACATAATGTAAGCTGCAGTGGTTTAGCAGATGGTTATGCAACAGTTGACGCTACCGGAGGTGCAAGCGGATACCAATATTTGTGGAGTGATGGACAAACTTCATCTACTGCTACAAACCTAAGTGCAGGTGTTTACTTTGTAAGTGTAACCGATAACAACGGATGCATTGCATCAACAAACGTACTTATTGGTGAACCTAATCCACTTATTGCATACGCTACAGTTACTTCAGACTATAACGGAACGGACATATCATGCGCAGGCGATGCTGATGGTATGGCAGAAGTTTTAGTAAATGGCGGAACCCCCGGATACACTTACCAATGGTCTAACGGTTCAACAGATTATTTTGCAACCGACTTAGCTGCCGGAACATACTTTGTAACTTCTACAGATGCTAACGGTTGCGACACCACCGTTTCTGTAACACTAGTTGATCCTATGGTTTTAACTGCAGATGTTGTTTCAATTGTTACACCTTCATGCAACGGTGTTGCAAACGGAAGCGCAACAGTTCAGGCCGCTGGTGGAACTCCGGGATATTTCTACTTTTGGTCAAATACACAAACAGGTTCTACAGCAACAGGTCTTGCTGCCGGAACTTATACCGTTACAGTTTCAGATACCAACGGATGCAATGTAATCTTAACTGTTATAGTTGGCGAACCTCAACCTCTTGCAATTCCTTCTAATAATATTGCTGTAAGCGATGTAAGTTGCAATGGAGGAAATGACGGAGCTATTGACATCACACCTTCCGGTGGAACTGCTCCTTACTCATACTCCTGGAGTAACGGTTCTACAACAGAAGATATTTCCGGATTAATTGCAGGAACATATTCAATCACATTAGCTGATTCTCTGGGTTGTGATACTACTATAAACATTGTGGTGAATGAGCCAGAGCAACTGGTTGCTACAATTTCATCAACTACTCAGCCTTCATGCAATGGAAATAACAATGGAAGTGCTACAGTTTCTGTTACTGGCGGAACTGCTCCTTACACTTATTTGTGGGTGAACGGACAAACAAATGCAACTGCAACTAATCTTGCCGAGGGTATTTATGATGTAACAGTTACAGATGCTAACAACTGCACAACAACTACTCAAGCTGGAATTGTTAACCCTATTACTCTCACAGTAAGTGCTGATGTAACTTCTGATTTCAATAGTGAAGATGTTAGTTGCTTTGGTGCCGGAAACGGTGTTGCTACAGCAACTCCTTCAGGAGGAACAGCTCCTTACACTTACCTTTGGAGCAACGGACAAACCGGCTCGGTTGCTTCTAATCTTTTCGCAGGAACTTATATTGTAACTGCAGCAGATGCTAATGGCTGTTCTTCAACTGACACTATTCAGGTTGTTAATCCTACGCAATTAACTGCAGTTATCGAGAATACTTCTTCTGTAAGCTGCGCAGGAGTTGCCAACGGATCTGCAACAGTAAACGTAACCGGTGGAGTAGCTCCTTACACTTATTCATGGGCCAACGGGCAAACAACACAAACTGCAACAGGTCTTGCATTTGGAATTCATCAGGTAACAGTTGTTGATGCAAATGGTTGCTCACAAACTGTTTTTGCTGACATTACAGAGCCACCAAGTTTAACTGCAACAATTCTTGATATACTAAATGTAACTTGCAACGGAGGAAGCAATGGCGCTGGCTTCATTAATGTAATTGGCGGAACTGCTCCATATACTTTCTTATGGTCTAACGGTGCAACCACTCATGATTTGAATGGTGTTGGCGCAGGTGAATACTCTGTTCAGATTACTGATGCAAGTGGTTGCGATACTTCTTTAAGTTTAGTCATCACACAGCCTTCACCAATGTCTGCGTTTATTGAAAACCAGGTAAATGTTGGTTGTGCAGGTGGCGCTACAGGATCGGCTTCTATAAACGTTTCAGGTGGTATTCCGGGCTATACCTACGTTTGGGATAATGGTCAAACAACTCAAACTGTTTCAGATTTGCCGGCCGGATTGCACTCTGTCACTATCCGTGATGCCAATCAATGTATCACCATTGTAAACTTTGTAATTACCGAAAATGCAGTTCTTTCAGCCGGAGATGTGGATGTAAACAATGTAACCTGCAATGGTGAAAACAATGGAAGCATCAGCTTTAACATTGCCGGTGGAAATACTCCATATACTTATGCTTGGAGTAACGGACAAACTACAGTTCCAGCAACAAATCTTCTGGCAGGTGACTATTCAGTAAATATTACCGACTCTACTGGTTGCGCACTTCAACTTTCATTTACTGTGAGCGAACCTGCTGCACTTGATTTAACTATTTCAAACATTGTACAGCCTGCATGCGGTGGTTCTGCAACTGGTATTGCAACTGTTGCTGTTGTGGGTGGAACACCAACTTACCACTACGCTTGGGATAACGGACAAACAACTGCTACTGCTACCAACCTTACTTCAGGAAGCCATACAGTTATTGTAACTGATGCCGCAGGATGTTCAGACAGCACAACCGTTACCATCTCTGCTCCGGGTAACATGGCAATTTCTTTAATAGGAAGTTCACAACCTACCTGCTTTGGTGGAGTAAACGGAACAGCAACTGTTCTTGTAACTGGCGGAACAACTCCTTACTCTTACGACTGGACACCAAGTAATAATACAACTTCAACAGCAACAGGTCTTTCTGCAGGAATTTACATAGTGATAGCTACAGATGCAAATGGATGCGCTGCTTCGCAAACAATTACAATAGGTCAGCCGGCACAATTGGTTGCTGACATAAACAGCATCGGAAACGTAGTTTGTGCAGGGGACAGTATTACTATTTCTGCAACCGCAACAGGCGGTAATGGTGTGTACACTTACAGCTGGAACAATGGTCTTGGAAACGGAGCTTCGCACATCGTATTGCCTTCGGTACCTACAACGTATGTAGTAACTGTAACTGATGGACTTGGTTGTGTAGGAACTCAGGACAGTGTAACCGTAACAATCAGCGCACCTCCGGTAGCTGCATTCACAGTGCCTTCTACAAATACTTACTCCTGCACTTATCCGGTAACAGTTGATTTTACTAATACTTCAACAAATGCTGTTTCATATTCATGGAACTTCGGAAACGGAACTAATGCAACAACTACTAACGGACAAGCAAGTTTTGATACTACCGGAACTTATACAGTTGTGTTGACTGCAACTTCTGCAAGTGGTTGCATAGATACTTCGGATTACGTTTACAATGTTTATCCTGCACCTACTGCATCGTTCGCGTTGAGCGGAAACTCAGGTTGTGCTCCTTACACGGTGACCTTCACAAACAATTCAGTTGACGGTGTTACCTACTACTGGAGCTTTGGTGATGGTGATACTTCAATGCTCAGCAACCCTTCACACACTTATGAAATTCCCGGAACATACGATGTAACATTGGTAGTAAGTGGAGGCGGCATCTGTAACGATACACTCGAACTCACTTCTGCTGTAACAGTGTTGCAAACCCCGGTAGCAGATTTCACTTCCGATTATTTCAATGTAGTTGACCCTGACGGACAAATTCAGTTCACCAACCTTTCAACAGGTGCAACAACGTACGATTGGGATTTTGGTGACGGACAAACATCAACACTTACAGATCCGATAAACAATTATTCAGACAACGGTGAGTTTGATGTAACACTGATTGCTTACAGCGGTGCAGGATGTTCAGATACCATTACTCAAACTGTTGAAGTGGAACTTTTCAAAGGATTGTTTATGCCTAATGCATTGATTGTTGGTGGTGATGGCGACTTCGGATACTTCCTGCCAAAAGGTATTGGTGTAGCAACTTACCACTGTATGATATTTGATAAATGGGGTAACCTGCTCTGGGAATCGAGTAAGTTAATTGATGGCAAACCTGTTGAAAGCTGGGATGGAAGATACAATGGTGTGGTTGTTCCACAGGGTGCTTATATCTGGAAAGCAGATGCAACCTTTATGGATGGAACACAATGGGAAGGCATGGAACACGAAGACGGAAGATTTAGCAATACAGGAAATGTAACGGTTCTGCAATAAGATTTTCAATCCCGCGTCTGTTTTTTGCGAGAAGGCAGACACAAAAAAAGTCCTGTAGCAATGCGGGACTTTTTTGTTTGTTAATTCATGATAAGCAGCATTCCTTCCTGCTCTATTTTTTCAACTCCTTCATTTTTTCCGGATTTTGCTGGCAATCAAATACAGATGAAATAGTAATGATATTGCTGTTGATCCAGTAAATGATTTTGTAATTTGATTCTACGAGGTAGCGAAATTCTTCCGAGTATTCTTTCAGTAATTCTTCTTTTTGCCCAGCTCTGGGATTTTTTTCAAGGATAGTAACCCGTTCCGCAATTTGATTTATTATCCGTTTAGCTATTCGTTCTCCTGCAACTTCTTTATAATAATCAAAAATGTTTTTTAATTGATCCTCTGCAAGTGCAGACCAGAATATTTTTATTTCCACGTTTTTATTTTCTTCTTCAAATCAGTATTGGAAGTTACTCTTCCTTCTTTACTGTCTTTTAACGACTGGTCAATCATTGCATAAAAATCTTTATGAGCCATTGGCTTTAATTCCTTCTCATAACTTTTCTTTTTTTCCTCTTTAAGATACGCTTCTAATTTTGAAATTATTTTCTCATCACTTACTCTTAAAAGCTCCTCAATAAAGTTTAATTTTCTTACCTGAATATTCATGCATTTGTGTTTTAGTGAAGCAAATTTACAAATTATATTTTCAGGCTTTCCGCTTACGAATTTCTTCTTCTATTTCTTTGAGCTGATCGAGGGGCATGTCGCGGAGAAGCTCGTTGAAGTTTACGGGCTTCCGGGTTTTTATAATTGCAATGAGCGGGTTGTTGTTTGTTTGTGCAGCGTCTTTAGAAGGGGAGTAATCAAATAAATCGTTGGGGGTGCAATTGAAAATGAGGCAGAGCTTCTCGATGTAGGCGAGGTTGATTTCTTTTACTTCATTGTTGACAAGCTGTGAGGCGGTGTTGTGGGTAAAACCGTGCTTGCGCAGGAAGGTGAAAGGCCGGTCAATGTTTCTTACTGCGCAGACATGTTCTATGTTTAAGAAGAGGTTGGATGTGTAGGAGCGGTTTGCCATTTTTTGGAAGTTAGAGGTTAGAAGTTGGAGGTTAGAGGCTGGATTTTTTGACTTGCGCTGGGATTTATTTTACCTGCGCTCTCAATTTCGGAGCTTGAAGTGTTAATTGAGGAGCAATTATAGTTAATTAATACACATTAATTGGTAATTGATTAGAAGTTAGTGGTAATTTGTTCACATTTATTGTTAATATATTAGAATGAAGTGGTAATTGATTAGAATTTAGTATTATTAAATTAGAAGTTACTATTAATTGATACACATTTACTATTAATTTTTACGAATTAAGCGTTAATTGATTAGAAGTTACTGTTAATTGATACACATAAAATGTTAATTGTTTAGCATTAAATGGCAGTTTCTTTGCGTGAAATGGGGTGTTTTATGTGTGGGGAAGGGAAATGGGACACGGATGACAGGGAAAATGGGGATGTGAAATGGATTTTTTAACCGGAGAGGAGAAGTTACACAGAGTTAGAATGAGGAGGCACAGAGGAAGGCAGGAGTTTTGGAAATGGAATGGACATACGTTGAAAAGATAATTACCTTCGGTGAGATCGCTTCGCTTAGTTGCAAATTATCTTGTGTTCTAAGCGCAATTGGAAATTGCGTTTAGTGAAGATGCGGGAAAGTTTTTAGGTTTGTTTTATCAAACAAAAAAATGCGATCTGAATTATCGATTAATAAGGCACAAGAACTTGCAAAGCTGCGAGAGGGAAAATGCTTGTCATTAGAATTCAAAAACAGCAATAATAAACTTGAATGGCAATGTGCAAAAGGGCACAAATGGACTGCTTTATACCACTCAATAAAATATGGGCATTGGTGTCCTGATTGCTCAGGAAAAAGAAAATATACTCTTGAAAAAATGCAAGAAATTGCAAAATCAAGAGGGGGGAAATGTCTATCAATATCTTATAAGAATATTAATTCAACTCTTCATTGGCAATGCGATAAAGGGCATGAATGGTTTGCAACACCTAGTTCAATAATTAATGCTAAACATTGGTGTCACGAATGTGGTGGAACAAAAAAACTGACCATAGAGGAAATGAAAGAATATGCTAAGACAAAAGGAGGTCAATGTTTATCTGAAAGATATAATCACAATAAAGAAAAACTATCTTGGCTATGTGAAAAAGGGCATAATTTTTTAGCAACTGCACATGATATTAAAGGCAATAATGTATGGTGTCCAAAATGTTCTGGAAAGGCAAAGCCAACAATTAAAGAGTTACAAGAGATTGCTAAATCGAGAGGTGGGGAATTACTATCAACAGCGTATGTAAACAGCCGAACAAAACTAGAATGGAAATGTGCAGACGGACATACATTTGAAATGATTTCAGCAAGTATAATGAACAGTGGACAATGGTGTCCGCAATGTAGATGGTATTATACAGAAGAAAAATGCAGATTCATTTTAGAATATTTGTTACAAACAGAATTCAAAAAAACAAGACAAGTTCTTGGAAATAGATTAGAATTAGATGGTTACTCAAAGGAATATAATTTAGCATTTGAGTACAATGGTGCTCAGCACTTTGAAGAGATAAAATTTTTTCACTCGGAAAAATATACGTTATCAGAAGCGCAAAAACGCGATAGTCTAAAAGAAAAATTATGCAGGGAGAAAGGAATTAAAATCATACTTATTCCAGACTTTGCTAATAAAATTAAAGACGGTTTAGTCGGGTGGATAGTAAAAGAGCTGGAGAGAGTAGAAGTTCAAATTATAAGAAAGCCGGAAGAGATTTCGTTTGATGAATTTAAGAAGAGTTTTTCAGCAATTACAATGTTAAATGGAATTGCTCAACAAAGAGGAGGAAAGCTTATTTCAAATGAATATAAGGGGAGTGAGGGAAATTTAGAATGGGAATGCAAAAAAGGACACAGATGGTTTGCATCTCCTAATAATGTAAAAAATAATGAGAGTTGGTGTTTAAAGTGTAGTGGTTCTGAAAAGAAGACAATTGAGCAAATGCAGGAGCTTGCAAAATTGAGAGGTGGGAAATGTTTATCAGAAAAGTATATAAACCTTAGCACTAAACTTATTTGGGAATGTAAAGAGGGCCATCAATTTCAATCACCACCAGTATCAATTATTCATGCTAAATGTTGGTGTCCTGAATGTTCAAAATTGAAAAAACTTACGATAGAGGAAATGCAGCACCTTGCCATAAGAAATCAAGGACTATGCTTATCAAAAGAATATAAAAATAGCAGTACAAAACTTTTATGGCAATGCAAAGAGGGTCATCAATGGTGGGCAACACCTGTTTCAATAAAGCATGGTAATACTTGGTGTTTGACTTGTTTTCGTATTAAAACTGCAAGGCAATGAAGGTTGGGATGTTGGCTTTGCTTATAATAAAGCCCTTCGACTATGCTCAGGGTGACAAAATCCCACCCAACCACTTAATCCCACCCCCGACCGTAACCACATTCTCAAAACTCAGCATCAGCTTATCCCCTTTCTGGGTCATGCGGCAATCTTTACCGTGTGTTTGCACATAATTAAGTACCTTCCCAAAAGCATCACTTTGAAAATACGGTGAGTTAGGGTAATTATAGGGACAGAAAGGTTGATTGCAAATTAACCAATGTTAAGAGCGGGATTGCGCAAAGGGACGTAAAGTTTTGAGATCTCAGGTGAAAGCGCAAAGCGTGCGGAGTCTTTTTTATTTTACTTTTGAAACAAAACCGATCATAAAATTATTTCATGCTGCAAACTCCTCTAGATTTAGTATCCACTATTATCCAAAAATTTGGTCCGCGAAGGGCTGGAAGTATTGCTGAAAAAAATGCACAAGAGTATTTTTCAGAGCAACTCAAACCGATTTGCAACACCGTAGAAACCGAAGAATTTACCGATGCTCTTACTGCAAAGTTTTCTTCTCTTAAAATTTTCTGCATTCTGTTTTATATTTCATTGGTCTTACCGCTTTGGTCTGTAAACTTTGCCATTGCAGTAAGTGCAGTAAATTCTGTGGTTTTCTTTTTTCATTTTCTGATGTATAAAGATTGGCTTGATATTTTTTATCCAAAACTTACTTCGCGTAATGTTATCGGCACAATAGAACCTGTTGGCGAAGTGAAACAAACCGTAATTATTTCAGGACACATGGATAGTACTCCCGAATTTATCTGGTGGTATTATTTTCGCGATTGGGGTATCCGTATGATGCTGGTTAGCGGAGTTGCATTTGTAACACTTCCTGTTTTCTATTTATCATCTCTAGTTTTTGGGTTTAGTCCTTTCCTCAGCTATGGTTGGTATTGCTTTGCATTTTGCAGCATTTTCTCATTAAGCTTCTTTTTTATTCACGGAAAACGAGTTGTAGATGGCGCACAGGATAACCTTTCCGGGGTTGCTGTTGCCTTCTTTGCTGCACAAAATCTTTTGAAAGATGGAAAATCAGTTCTGAAAAATACACGTTTAAAAATCATTTCTTTCGGTTCGGAAGAAACCGGTCTCAAAGGTTCAAAAGCCTATGAGCAAAAGCATCGTGATGAACTAATAAAGGCAACACATATTATTAACCTTGACGGAATGCTCGACATAAATGAAATGCATATTATTGATTTTGAATTATCCCTTTTTGCCCGTCACGATAAATACCTGATTGAAACCCTCGGTAAAGCTTTTAAATCAAATGGGTTGGAGAAAAAATCAGGAATGATTCCTATAGGCGCTACTGATGCATCCAGTTTCACCCGAAATGGAATTCCCGCTGTTTCAGTAGTAGGTTTGCCAATGCACAAGCTTCATCCAACTTACCACACCAGACGAGATACTATTGAATGCCTCAGCAATGATACAATGAGTAAAATGGCAAAGGTGATTGCGGATGCAGTTGTGATAATTGATTCGAAAAAAGATTAAGCAAGAATCTGTTTCAACCAACGAATTGCTTCGTCTACTCGGTTGACATTTTCAAAACTCAACATCAGCTTCTCCCCTTTTTGTGTCATGCGGCAATCCTTGCCGTGCGTTTGGACATACTGCAACACCTTACCAAAAATATCACTTTGAAAATACGCTGAGTTAGGTGAAGAAATAAAATAACCCGTAAGTTTTTTATTCTTTAAAATCAATCGTTCAAAACCAATTTCTTTCGCAATCCAACGCAAGCGAATAGTGTTAAGTAATTCTTCTGCCTGCTTTGGAAACGGACCAAAACGGTCAATCATATTTTTTTCGAATAGCTGTAAGCTTGTTTCGTTTTCAATATCATCCAGCTCACGGTAAAGCCCTAGACGCTCTGTGATATTATTCACATAATTATCCGGCAAAAGAATTTCCAAGTCGGTATCAATCACACAATCTCTGACATAAGAAAGTTGCTGAATATGTGCTGCTGCATTAGGTTTTCTTTCTTTCTGCTGAATGTCAGTTTCCTGATCCAACTCCAATTTCAATTCCTGTATCGCCTCGTCCAGAATTTTGTGATACATCTCAAACCCAATGTCAGAAATAAATCCGCTTTGTTCAGCACCCAATAAATTTCCTGCTCCGCGAATATCCAGATCGCGCATGGCAATATTGAAACCGCTACCGAGCTCTGAAAATTCTTCAATTGCCCGTAAACGTTTTTTAGCTTCGGTGCTCAGCATTTCGCTTGGCGGAGCCAATAAATAACAAAATGCTTTTTTGTTCGAACGCCCCACCCTGCCGCGCATCTGGTGCAAATCACTTAATCCGAAATTTTGCGCATTATTAATGATGATAGTGTTAGCATTAGAAATATCTAATCCGGATTCAATGATGGATGTGGCAACCAGCACATCTGTTGCGCCTTCAATAAAATTCATCATCACTTCTTCGAGTTGATGTCCTTCTAATTGTCCATGCCCTATACCAACCCGCACATCCGGACAAAGTCGTGAAATCATTCCTGCAACCTCACGAATATTTTCAATTCTGTTATTTACAAAAAACACTTGCCCACCCCTGTCAATTTCATAGCGTATAGCATCACGGATAGCTTCTTCATTAAACGTATGCACTTCGGTAATTACAGGAAAACGATTTGGAGGTGCTGTATTAATTATAGATAAATCCCGCGCTCCCATAAGCGAAAACTGCAGCGTACGTGGGATTGGTGTTGCTGTTAACGTTAGCGTATCTACATTCACTCGAAAAGCTTTCAGTTTCTCTTTCACACCTACGCCAAACTTTTGTTCTTCATCTACAATCAGCAAACCAAGGTCTTTAAACTTTACATCTTTACTTACAATCCGATGAGTGCCAATAATGATATCAATCTCTCCATTAGCTAATTTTTTAAGTGTTTCTTTTTGTTGTCCCGCAGTTTTAAAACGATTGATGTAATCAACACGACACGGAAAATTCTTCAATCGCTCACTAAAAGTTTTGTAATGCTGCAATGCAAGAATTGTAGTAGGAACCAGGACTGCCACCTGCTTGCTGTCGCATACCGCTTTGAAAGCAGCACGTATTGCAATCTCTGTTTTCCCGAAACCAACATCACCGCATATCAATCTATCCATCGGAAAATTTTGCTCCATGTCCTTCTTCACATCCGCAGTTGATTTCACCTGATCAGGCGTATCTTCATAAATAAAACTTGCTTCAAGTTCAGTTTGCAAATAATTATCCTGCGAAAACTCAAAACCTTTTTTCGCTCTGCGCTGTGCATACAGTTTTATTAAATCTTTAGCAATGTCTTTAACCTTTGATTTGGTTTTCAACTTCATCGCTTGCCATGCGCCAGAACCCAACTTATTTATCTTTGGCTCATTTCCATCTTTCCCCGAATATTTTGCAATGCGGTGCAGCGAATGAATGCTGACATACAATATATCATTGTCACGATAAACCAGTCGCACAGCCTCCTGCATCTTTCCATTCACATCAATTTTTTCCAGACCTGCAAATCTCCCGATACCATGATCTATATGGGTAACAAAGTCGCCCGGATTTAATCCATGCAATTCTTTCAGCGTAATCGCTTCACGTGATTTTACAAAACCGTTACGCAGTTTGAAACGGTGGTAACGCTCAAAAATCTGGTGGTCGGTGTAGAAAGATATTTTTAAATCATGGTCGGTAAATCCTTCAGAAATCGAAACTACTAAAGGTGTAAACACCGGTTTCTTTTCTCCTGCTTTAACAGGCATGTCTTCAAAAATAGAATACAAGCGTTCAGCCTGTTTGGGATTTTCTGCAGCTAAAAGATTTTGATAACCGGCCGAAGAATTTTTGCGAAGATGATCGCCCAGCATTTCAAAATTCTTATTGAATGCGGGTTGTGGCGAAGTATTAAACTCAATCGTTTGTACATCATCAAAATATTCTGCCTGTCCTAATTCTACAATACTGTGTTGTTTAAACTTGTCTATAAAATAATTTCCGCTGATGTATTTTTCCTCAGGCGGTAAATAATTCATTTCAGTTTTCAGATTCTCAAAAGCTGCTTTTGCCACCTCCAGTTCTGAATTTAAAACTGCAACCGCACTTCTTACATCTGTGATCCACACCAGACTTTCAGCAGGAATAAATTCTAAAAAGGAAACACGGCTTTCGTGCAACAGGCTTTGTTGTACATTAGGAAGAATAGTAGCCCGCACAAGATTGGCAACCGACAATTGTGTTGAAGGATCAAAGCTGCGGATGCTCTCAATCGTGTTTCCGAAAAACTCAACACGCAAAGGATATTCTCCTGAAAACGAAAACATATCTACAATGCCACCACGCACTGCAAACTGCCCCGGCAGGAAAACATAATCCACCTGCTCAAAATGATATTCATACAACACATCAGTGATAAAATCAATTCCGTGAGTGTCGCCTGTTTTCAACAACAGCGTATTCTTTTCTAAAACTTTTCTCGTGATAACTTTTTCAGAAAGAGCTTCAGGATAGGTAACAACTGCTCGCGCAAAATTCTGATTGAGTTTGTTAAGCGTTTCCGCCCGCTCAACCACATTGCTGTTGTCTGTCTTCTCCTCTTCACTATAAGGCCTGCGATACGACATCGGGAAAAACAAAACTTGTTCTTTGCCCAGCATCACTTCAATATCATTCAGAAAATAAGCAGCTTCTTCCTTGCCCGGCAAGATAAAAACATGCGTTTTCGGAATTTTGGAAACAACAGTTGCCGCAGCAAAAGCTGAAGACGAGCCAGCAAGATTTTTGATGTGAATGCGCGTAGAATTACCTGCCGAAAGCGAGTTAACCAATTCAGCGATGCGCGGGTGTTGCGAAAATCTATTCTTTACAGCCTCTAAGTCCATCTCAAAAGAGGCACGAAAATAGGGATTTTGCTGATGCTATTATCCGATAGTTGCTGAAAACTCACAACTGAATTTTTCTCCCGGCTGCAAGATGATGCAATGTTCTTTTTCTGCAAAGTCAATTTCTTTCCCTGCATTTTCGGCACAACCAATCCAGGGCTCAATGCACACGTAAGGCGCACCGGGTTTTGCCCAAATACCGAGGTAAGGAAAATCTGCAAACTCAACAGTCAGTCTTTTGTTGTGGTTATTACTGCCGATAGAAATTTTGCGTGAAACGTGTTCTTTAAAAATTAACGCATCACGGTTGAACAATTCTTTGGTGAGCGGAATTCTCTTTTCGTTATTCAACACACATTCTGTTACTCCATTGAACAAACCATTATCATCAATTAAATGTCGTGAAACTGATTCCTCATTTTCAAATTCAAGAAAATAATCTTCCAACATTTCATTGGCAAAAAATGGAACTGCAAAAGCAGGATGCCCGCCAATGGTGAAAGGCATTGGTTTTTCATATTCGTTAATCACAGCGTAAATATTTCTAAGCTTGTTTTCTTCCAGCATATAACTGATTTGAAAACAAAAACGAAAAGGATATTGCTTCAATGTTTCTTCATTACTGCGAAGCATGAACACAACTTCTGTCTCTGATTTTTTGTCTGCCGTAAAATCAAGATGCCTTGCCAAACCGTGTTTCGGCATTTTGTATTTCGTTCCAGAAAATGAAATTTGTTCGTTTACCGACTCACCTATTTTTGGAAATAAAACAGGCGCGTGCCAGTTCCAGAAAGCAGGGTCGGCTTGCCAAAGATGTTCAGAATTATCGCGCAAATCAATGATACTGCTAAGTTCAGCTCCTTTAGACTTTGCTTTTACGCGAAGAAAATTGTTTGATAAAATAGTTTCCATTTTGTGTGTGCTCAAAAGTAGCATTTTGTATTTTCGCCTTCCCTTAAAAAAATACTTATGGCAAAAGAATATGTAAACATGCGCAATCTGCGCTTTGTGCTTCACGAAGTTTTAGGAGCAGAAAATCTTTCAAAAAACCCCTACTTCGCTGACTACACCAAAGAGGTAATTGATATGACAATTGACACCGCAAAAAAATTAGGTGATGAATTGTTTTTCCCAATTTATACAGAAATGGACAAGAAAAAACCTCACCTTGAAAATGGTGTGGTTACAGTACACGATGGTGTTCGCAAAATGATGGATGCCATGGGTGAAGGTGGCTGGATTTCTGCCTCTGCTTCGTTGGAAGAGGGCGGACAACAAATGCCGGGAACTCTGTATGCAGCATCCAATTTCGTTTTTCATGCGGCCAATACTTCAGCCGCTTCGTATTTCGGATTGACCATGGGCTCTTCAGATTTGATCCGCAGCTTCGGAAGTAAGGAGTTGAATGAAACTTACGTGCCTCACATGGATTCAGGAAAATGGCAGGGAACTATGGCTTTGACTGAACCGGACGCAGGAAGTTCTTTAGGTGATATTACTACCTCTGCTGAGCCATCTGAAGATGGTTCTTACAAAATAAAAGGGCAAAAGATTTTTATCTCAGCAGGTGATTATCATAGTGCTGAAAATGTTGTTCACCTGATGCTTGCTAAAATAAAAGGCGGACCGGTTGGGGTGAAAGGAATTTCACTTTTTGTAGTTCCAAAATACAGACCTGAGAATGGAACGCTAGTAAACAATGATGTTATTTCTGCGGGAGTTTTCGGGAAAATGGGAATGAAGGGTTGTCCTATTTTACACCTTAGCATGGGCGAGGCCGACAACTGTAAAGGATGGCTGGTGGGCGAACCACACAAAGGACTTTCGTATATGTTTAAAATGATGAACGGTGCGCGCATCAGTGTGGGAATGATGTCAACCGCGCTTTGTAGCGCGGCTTACCATGCTTCGTTGGAATATTGTAATGAGCGTCCACAAGGCCGTCCTGTTTCAAATAAAGACCCGCTTGTTCCGCAATCGTTGATTATTGATTATGCAGATGTGAAACGGATGTTGCTTTTCCAAAAAGCTGTTACAGAAGGATGCTTGTCTTTTGTAACGCAGTGCGCATATTATTCAGATATGGAAAAAATAACAGAAGGCGCAGAAAAAGAAAAATACAATTTGCTCCTGAATTTGCTTACTCCGATTGCAAAAGCATATCCATCTGAAATGAGCGTACTAAGCACCAGCGCAGCAGTTCAAACACTTGGCGGTGCCGGCTACTGCGATGATTTTCCATTAGAGCAATATTTCCGCGACACACGCATCAATCCTATTTACGAGGGAACAACCGGAATACAAGCAATGGATTTACTGGCAAGAAAAATTCCGATGAAAATGGGACAAGGTTTAATGTTGTATGCAGCAGAAATTAATCAAACCATTGCAGAAGCAGCAGGCGTTGAAAACCTGAAAACACATGCTGAAAATCTTGCTAAAGCAATGCAGAAGTTCACAGAAGTAACTATGAAATTGATGGGCCTGGCACAATCACAGGCTCCTGAAATTTTCTTAGCTGATGCAACATTGTTTCTTGAAAACGCAGGAATTGTTTCCATTGCATGGCAATGGCTTAAGCAAGGAATGGTAGCTCAAAAGGCTTTAACAGCAGGTGCCTCAGGTGAAGAATTTAATTTCTACCAAGGCAAATTGGCTGCGATGAATTATTTCTTCCTGTATGAGCTTCCTAAATCTGCAGCACTTTGTGAGCGTTTGTTGAGCGACAACCGCCTGACTCTTGAAGTGAAGAAAGAGTATATCAATTAGGCAAGCGCGAGAAAAGTATTACTTTCGCAACCCCTTTAACCGGAGAGATGTCAGAGTGGCCGATCGAGCACGCTTGGAAAGCGTGTTTACCGCAAGGTAACGAGGGTTCGAATCCCTCTCTCTCCGCTGATAATTTTTAAATTGTCAATTCTCCGCGCAACGATTGTTGCAGCAATTTCTTAATTGAAACAACCGGATAATTCTCGCCCAACAAGAACATGAGTTTGGCAACTGCCGTTTCGGTAGTCATATCGGCACCACTTATTATTCCAATCTTCTTCAACTCTGTGCTTGTTTCGTACCTGCCTTGTTGAACTGCGCCTGCACGACACTGTGTTATATTTAAAAGTATAATTTCTTTTTTAGCTGCTTTTTCCAACGGTTTTAAAAATGCCTTGTCGGTTGGAGCATTTCCTGTGCCGTATGTTTCCAGCACAACAGCTTTCAATCCTTTTGTATTGAAAATGCTTTCCAACACTGCTGGATTTGTTCCGGGAAATAATTTTACGATTGCAATATTTGTATCCAGCGATTGATGAACAACTAATTTCTTTGCAGACGGTTTAGCAATAACTCCGTCATTGTATTTGATGTGAACTCCTGCTGTTGCCAACTCAGGATAATTAGAAGAATTAAATGCGTCAAAGTTTTCAGCATTGTGTTTATAGGTGCGGTTTCCGCGATAAAGATGATTTTCAAAATAAACGCAGACCTCAGGAATTTTTGCTTTGCCTTTTTCTTTTGCAGCAGCAATTTCAATGGAGACAATAATGTTTTCCTGCGCATCGGAACGCAGCACGTTTACAGGTAATTGTGAGCCGGTTAGTATTACGGGCTTCCCTAAATTTTCCAATAAAAAACTCAAGGCAGACGCGGTGTAAGCCATTGTATCGGATCCGTGCAGAACCACAAATCCATCGTATTTAGTGTAGTTCTTTCCAATGATGTCTGCCAACTGAATCCATATTTCGGGTTTCATGTTGGAAGAATCGATTGGCGGATTAAAGCTGTATCCATCTATGCGAATGCCAAATCTTGAAAGCTCAGGAATGTAATCAATGATGCTTTCAAGGCTGAATGGTTTGAGCACACCGGTTTTTTCATCCTGTACCATACCTACGGTGCCGCCTGTGTAGATTAAGAGAACTTTAGCTTTTTCTTTTTTCATTTAAATTCCAAAAACTTCTTTAGCGTTTGCAGTAGTAATTTCAGCTACTTCATCAACGCTTATGTTTTTTATTTCCGCAAGTTTTTGCGCCACTAAAGTAATATATCCGCTTTCATTTCGTTTGCCTCGATGCGGAACGGGAGTTAAATAAGGCGAGTCGGTTTCAAGAACCAGATGCTTCAGGTCAATGCCTGCAATGGCCTGACCAAGTCCTGAATTTTTGTAAGTGAGCACACCACCTATTCCTAATTTAAAACCAAGAGAAATTGCTTTCTCTGCCTGTTCTTTACTGCCTGAAAAGCAATGAAAGATTCCCCGCTGATTTTCGTTTTTATTTTTCTGCAACACCTCTACAATCTCGTTAAATGAATTGCGTGAGTGAATAACAATGGGCAACGAAAATTCATGCGCCCATTTTATTTGAGTTTCAAAAGCAAGTTGTTGTTGCGTGAAAAATGTTTTGTCCCAGTAGAGGTCAATGCCTATTTCACCAATTGCGCAAAACTTGTGTTTGCCAAGCCACTCTTTTACACCTTCTAATTCTTCTTCGTAATTTTCTTTTACTGATGTTGGATGCAAACCTATCATGGAAAAGCAGTTTTCGGGAAACTGACCGCAGAGTGCAATCATTCCTTCCACAGAAGAACTATCAATGTTAGGAAGAAAAAACTTTTTTACCCCGGATGCAATAGCACGCTCAACAACCTGTTTGCGGTCGATGTCAAACTCGGCAGAATAAAGATGGGTATGTGTATCGGTAAGTAACAAAGCAGAAAACTAAAAAAACTTTACTGTGTTTTTTCAACCAAGTCTTTCAGTTTGTTATACATTCCCTGTTGCTGCTTTTGCATGAGTCCTAAGCTGCCCATAATTGCAACCATACTGCGTGCAGGAAGATTTTTCCCTTCTCCCTTGTCAACCTGGGTAATAATCGTTTTACCGTCTTTTTCTTCAAACCGGATTTCGATATGCATTTTAAAATATTCATCTTCCATATCAAAAGCGAATAGTTTGTCTTGTTCAAAGGCGGTAACCGTTTCTGTCATTACAAGGTCACTACCGTTTTCGTCATAAACCAGTTTCCATTTTGAACCTACCTGATTTTTTTCTCCGCTAATGTTTTCAATACTTTTAAACTTATCCATCCATTTTGCCATGTTGTCGGTGTTGTTAAAGTATGCAAACGTTGTTGAAACGGGCGCGTTAACTGTAACAGTTAGTCCCCCCTCATATGTTGGTTTAATAAAACCGATGGCAATAAAACCAATAATAAGAGCGAGAATAATTCCGAGCAGGATGAATATGATTTTTTTGAACATGGTTTTAGGTTTTAGTTTAGTGTAAAATTAAGTGGAATTATTAAAATGTGGATATAAAGTGATGCTGAACTTGTTTCAACATCTCAATAGAAAGACCCTGAAACAAGTTCAGTGTGACGGTACGATTAAAATACAGCTTTTGCAATGGCACGTGTTTGCTCCGAGCGGCCCATGGTATAGAAGTGCAGACACAAAGCGCCAAAGTCAATTAACTCTTTGCTTTGCTGTATTGCCCACTCCACTCCTACTTGTTTTACGGCAACATCATCTTTGCAGGCTTCAACAGCTTTGCGTAAATCCTGAGGAATATCCACATAGAAAATACGTGGCAATACCTCGAGTTGTTTTTTAGTTGCAATGGGTTTAAGTCCAGGGATGATGGGAACGTTTATACCTGCTTTACGACAACGGATAGCAAAGTTGAAGAACTTCTGATTGTCGTAAAACATTTGGGTAACAATGTATTCGGCACCTGCATCAACTTTGCGCTTCAGGTTTTCCATATCGGTATCCAAATCATCGCAAGCGAAATGTTTTTCGGGATATCCGGCAACACCGATACAGTAATCTGTTTTGTCAACGTTCTGTAGTTCGCTGTCGAGGTACTTTCCTTTATTCATGTCCACAATCTGCTCAACGAGTTCGTTTGCGTAGGTGTGACCATCGGGGTGCGGAATAAATTTCCCGTCTGCTTTAATCATATCGCCTTGCAGGGCGAGTACGTTGTTGATGCCGAGGAAATGTAAATCCAATAAAGCGTTTTCGGTTTCTTCCAAGCTAAAACCTCCGCAAATCATATGCGGAACGGTATCGATTTTATAGCGGGCTTGTATTGCTGCGCTGATACCAACGGTACCGGGGCGCTTGCGAATCTTTACTCTCTTCAGTTCGCCTTTGCGGTTTTTGCGCTGGATGTATTCTTCGCGGTGATAGGTAACATCAATGAAAGAGGGATTGAATTCCACCAACGGATCAATGCCATCAAAAATGGATTGAATACTTGCGCCTTTAAGTGGCGGAAGAATCTCAATAGAGAAAAGCGTTGACTTTGCTCTGCGGAAATGTTCGGTTACTTTCATAGAAGGAGTTCTTAGCCAAGTAGCCACATAGCCAATAGCATTTTTTACTTCATGATGGTAACGGTACCTTTTTGTTTGGTTCCGTCAGAAACTTCGAGCACATAGAAATAGGTTCCTTCGCTGTGCTTATCACCATCCCAATCGTTCTGGTAGTTATCGCTTTTGTAAACACGTTTACCCCAACGGTTGTAAATGTAGAGTTTACTACCAGGATAAAGCTGTGGTAAATACTGGATAACAAATGTGTCATTGAAACCATCTCCGTTTGGTGTGAAAACGTTAGGAACTACTATTTCAGTAATCACTAACATTTCGATGATGATGGTATCGGTGCAACCTTCTGTGTTGGTAACAACTAACATTACAGGATAGGTTCCGGTATCAGCAAAAGCATGAACAGGGTTTTGAAGCGTGTCGGTTGTTCCGTCAGCAAAATCCCAGAACCATGAAACGATGGTATCGCCATTTGCAAGTGAGCTATCGGTGAAGGTAACAGGCACATCTAACAGGGCTGCTGTAGGGTTGTTACTGAAATTTGCTGTTGGTGAAGAAATTCCGCCAACAACTACTGTATCTACTTTTACGCAACCATTAATATCGGTAATGGTAACGGTATAGGTTCCGGCTGCAAGACTGTCTGCCATGTCATCTGTTCCGCCTGCGGGTGACCATACATATGCATATGGTGAAGTGTTTCCTGTAACAGTTGTAACCATTGCTACACCATTTGCATCTTCGCAGGTTTCCGGAGTAGACATGTTATCAGTAACGTATGGTGCAGGTTCGCTAATAACTACTGAATCGAGGTAGGTGAAACAGCCCAAAGTATCGTAAGCGCTAACGTAATATGTTCCCGGCTCAAGACCGCTTACCTGATCGGTTCCCTGAGTGATGAAGCCTACGTGAATGGTATCGCCTGAAGAGTTTTCCCAGAAGAAGTTAAGCTGCGCAGGAACATTTGACTGAGAAATAACGCTTCCGTTGGCATCACCATTACAAACGATATTGCTCACTGTATTTGTCATTTGCAGGTTTCCTAATTCCACAATCTGGAAATCAAGTGTGCGGTTGCAACCATACTCGTTGTAGCAGGTAACAGAATAGTTTCCTTCCAACAAAGGGTCTAAGACTGAATCGGGGTTTGCATCTCCGGTTGACCAGATGTAGCTTGTATAAGCAAAGGCTGAGTCGAGGGTTATACTAACACTTCCGGGAGCGCAATAGGTAAAGTCTCCTAATACCTGAGGGTCCACAATACGGCTGACAAAAATGTTTACTGTGAACACGTTGGTTTGAGCCGGTGTTCCGTTATCGGTTGCGTTAAGGGTAAAGGTATTGTATCCTGCGTTGGCTTCGGTAGCATAAAATACAGCAGATACTGACGAGATGTTTCCGCTGGTATTGCTGATGAGTTCAAAGCCTGAAATGCCCGAAGTATCGATGGTGGTAGTGGTTATTTGACCCTGCTCGGGAGAAAGGAAAGACACTTCAAAAGGGAAAGTGTCGCCCACACAAATCTGGATGGTATCGCAGATAGCAAGGGCATTGTCGGCAATAGGTGAAAGGTTAGCATTGTTTACGCAGCCGTTGAATACGAAACTCTGGTTATCGAGCCAGCTGATTCCGTCTGAGTTATTGAAGGGGCCATCGTAATCATTACCGGCATGGTCAAAACGGCCAAACTGTGCGAAGGCTGTTCCATCACCATAGTTGGCACCCACTGTTGCAGGTGTACCACCAAAACCTCCTACACCGCTTGAAGCAGAACCGGTAGTCCATTGCATATCGCCATAGCAGAAAGCAATGTTGTTTCCACCGGGAATGATAGGGTCGTTACCATCGGTGATGATGAGCTGGAAGTCGTTTATTTTATCGGTTTGTGAGCTGAAATAACCTACGTTGTGCCAACGGATGATGGCATAAGAGGGAGTTACTTTGTACCATACTTCGCCAGTTCCGCGGGTATCCACATCGGCCCAAAAAGGAGCAACCATTACATAGGTAGCATCGGGGAAAGGATTGGAAGAGAATGTTCCGTAAGAGGCACCAAAAGAGATGTTACCATTGTTATTGATATACATATTGGTTTGGCTGGTTCCATAGAAGCAGAAGTTGAAAGGAAGGGAAATGAGGCCGGTTGAACCATCATCATTAGGAGCCATTGCAAGGGTGTAGGTGCCATCAAGGGTTTGGATGCAACCACAGTTTACATTAGGGCCTCCGCCTTCAACAGAGCGAGGAGCAAAGTCTTCGGCATTCAGGATTTTCTCGGGAACGTATTTAGCAAACTGTTCCAGGGGAATCATGGGAATTTTGCCTTCTACCTTTAAAGTCTGGTATTCTTTACTGTCAATGGTGATAAGGTTTTGAGCGTTAGAAACAGAGAGGCCTGCGATAAGGATTACAAGCAGGGAGGTGATGACTTTATTCATAATATTAATGCTGATTTTTTAAAAGGGAGGGCAAATGTAAGGAAATCCCTTACTCTGCAACACTTTGAAGCAAAGAAATTTCAGTGAGAAGAATATACTACTTCCAACAAGGTTTGCCCCACCGCTTTCAGGGTTTTGGGGTCAATGTTTTCCAGTTTGTCGTTGTGAGTGTGCCACACGGGAGCAAAGTGATATTTGGTGGCGGGATCGTACTGAATGATGTCTATGGAAGGAATGTCGGCCAGGGTATTGATGTAATAATGGTCGTCAGTAATGGGATTGGTCTGATCATAAACAAAGTAAGAGGAATAGCCCAGACGGAGAGCGGTGTCCCATACCTTTTTTACTACTGTGGGAGCATAGTGCATAGAGCCACCTTCCATGGTGAACGTTGCATTTTTAGCACCCACCATGTCCAAGAGAATGGCAAAACGGGGGAAATAATCCTGTTTGTGTTTGTTTGTAGCCCAGTATTGTGAACCAAGGCAATAGGAGTTCTGCTGTTCCTGCTGCATTCCGCCATCGGGCTGGCCATAGTCTTCGGCATCGAACAGGATGATATCCACACCGATAGTAGGTTGTAAAACGGCAAACTGGCGACCTATTTCGAGTAGCACTCCTACTCCACTGCCTCCATCGTTGGCACCGTCAATGGGTTTGTTTAAATCTGTTTTATCCTGGTCGGCAAATGGGCGTGTATCCCAATGGGCGCATAGCAGGATGCGGTTTTGCTTTTCGGGCTGCCATTGTGCAATGATGTTTTTCATCTTCAGCACTTTTCCGTCAAAAGCTTTTGCTTCGGCCTGCTGAACGATTACATCAGCCTTATATTCCTTGAATTTTGCGGTGAGGTAATCGGCACATTTTGCATGAGCAGCAGAGTTGGGAACGCGGGGGCCGAAGTCAACTTGTTTTTTTACAAACAGGAAAGCTGAATCCTGGTTGAAATCGGGAGTGGGGACAACTTTTGCAGGAGGAGTGGGAACGTCAACCTTGGGTTTGTCGGGGTCGTTTTGGCAGGAAGCGAAGAGAAGAACGAGGATGGATGTTAGAAGTGGGATGTTAGATTTATTCAAATACCTAAAAAAGGAAACTACTTTCCGGGTTCCACCTTCTAACATCCAACTTCTAACCTCTAACTTTCTTAAAAACTCCATTCTGTTTTTTCTTTTGAATCTTTTATCTGAATGCCGATTGCTTCGAGTTCTTTGCGGATTTTATCGGAAGTGGCGAAGTCTTTATTTTGCTTTGCGTCTTTGCGGATGGTAAGTATCATTTCCATAACACCCTGCAATGCTTTGTCATTAGCGGTGTTGGAGTTTTCGGATTTTAAACCCAACACATCGTACACAAAATCCTGCATGGTAGTTTTGAGCAAAGCAAGGTCATCGGCTGTGATGGTTTCTTTTCCATCATTTACCGAATTGATGATGCGCACACCTTCAAATAAATTGGCAACCAGAATTGGTGCATTGAAATCATCGTTCATGGCATCGTAGCAGTTTTTTCTAAGCTCAGCGATGTTTGAAGTTGAGGTTGCAGATGCTTTGAGACTGTCTACTGTTTTCATTGCATTCATTAATTTGGCATAGCCTTTTTCTGATGCCTGCAAGGCTTCGTTAGAGAAATCGAGTGTGCTGCCATAATGCGTTTGCATCATGAAAAAGCGGACTGCCATGGGTGCATAACCTTTATCCAGCAGTGGATGATTTCCGGTAAATAATTCACCGGGAAGAAAACCGTTGCCGGCAGTTTTTGACATGCGCACACCGTTTACGGTAAGCATGTTAGTATGCATCCAGTAGTTTACAGGCGCACTGTGATTACATGCCTGCGATTGTGCAATTTCGTTGGTATGGTGGGTTGCCTGTAAGTCCATTCCGCCCCCGTGAATGTCAAAAGTATCGCCCAGGTATTTGCTGCTCATTGCCGAGCACTCGATGTGCCAGCCGGGAAATCCCCAACCCCAGGGCGAAGGCCACTGCATCAATGTTTCGGGTTTTGCTTTTATCCATAGTGCAAAATCAAGTCGGCCTTTTTTCTCGTCTTGTCCGCTTAACTCGCGTGTGCCTTCCAGCAATTCTTCCAATTTGCGATTGGTTAACTGACCATAAGGGAACTCTTTGTTATATTTTTCCACATCAAAGTAAACTGTGCCGCTCGTTTCGTAGGCATAGCCTTTTGCAAGAATTTTTTTTACCATTTCAATCTGCTCGCAGATGTGGCCTGTAGCAGTAGGTTCAATACTTGGCGGAAGTGTATTTAACTCGCGCATTACGTCATGAAAGCCGTTGGTATATTTCTGAACAATTTCCATTGGCTCCAATTGTTCGAGCTTTGCTTTTTTGGCAAATTTATCATCGCCTTCATCACGGTCTCCCTCTAAATGTCCCGCATCCGTGATGTTGCGCACATAGCGCACCTTGTATTTAAGATGCACCAGGTAACGGTAAATCATATCAAATGAAACAAAGGTGCGGGCATTGCCCAGATGCACATCGCTGTAAACCGTAGGACCGCATACATACAAGCCAACAAATGGCGGGTTGATGGGTTTGAAATCTTCTTTCTGGCGGGTGAGGGTGTTGTAAATTACAAGTTTCTGCTCTGTCATAACAATAAAAAAGTCCTTTAATAAAGGACCTCAAAGGAACGGAATTTTTTCGTCATGCTGAACTCGTTTCAGCATCTTATCATGAGACCCTGAAACAAGTTCAGGGTGACGGGGCTAATTATTTCTAGGGTTTGTTCACCTCTTCACTTACACGTTTTCCCTCTTTAACAATGTAGGTTTTAAGGTAAGTGCCGTCATCGGCATACACATTTTCTTTACCGTCAATAAGCATACTGTTGCGGAAAACACCAGAAAGTAATGGCTTGCCAAATTTGTTGTAGGTTGTTTTTTGTCCGTCACCAATCATACCAACGTTTGCAGCTTTTTCTTCTTTAACAACTGAACTATTTTTTTCTGCTGATGTGCTTACACCTTTTGTCTGATGTTGCTGTCTGATGCTTTCTGCTAATTTTTTTGCTTTGGGTGCAGCATCATCAAACTCCTTGTTCAACTCGTAGTTTTTAACAGTAGCTGCTTCAATTTTTCCGGTTGTAAAATTTTTCTCTGCTTTTACTGAACCGTTTTCATAATATTCTTTCAGCAAACCGCTTTCAGAACCTTCTTTCCAATTACCCTCAATCATAAGATTTCCGTTTTCGTGGAAATATTGCTGAACGCCTTCGCGTTTGCCTGATGCATTGTAAACCCAATTGTAGAAGAGATTTCCGTTCTCGTGATAGTAACGGTACTCACCCACCCATTTGTTGTCTTTCCACATACCTTCTTCCTGCAACAGACCATCTTTGTAATAAAATTTTGCATATCCGTTTGGCTGGTTATTGGTAAATGTAAGTTCGTGTTTTTTAACTCCTCCGGGGTAGTATTTTGTCCAGATGCCAATTTTTTTGTTGTCGAGGTAATCGCCTTCTTCGGTAAGCTCTCCTTCAGCAAAACCAGGAAATTTTCCTCCGATATTGAGGATAACCCAATGCCCCTGCTTTTGTCCTGCAGCATCTTTTTCGTTTACTTTTTTGCCTTTGTAGGTTTCGGAAGTCTGTGAAAATGCAGTGATACTGAACAGTAAAAAAACGATGGCGTGGAAAAACTTCATTTGGCGATTCAATTTTATCAAAGACGTTTTACTGATGATTATCTATTTAGTTACCTGCTTTAGACGAATAGTTGAAAACAGTGTATTTTGCCACAAATTACAGAGATTAGCACAGATTAATTTGTGAAAAACGGTGTAATCTGTGGCAACTATTTTTAAAACGATAAATTTGCGGACTAAAATTATCAGAAAAATGAAATTTGGCGTTGTAATATTTCCAGGCTCTAATTGCGATCAGGATATGATTTATACCCTGCGCAACGGTATGGGACAGCAAGTTGAAGAACTGTGGCACAAAGACAAAGACCTGAAAGGCTGCGATTTTATTGTGCTTCCCGGAGGTTTTTCTTACGGTGATTATCTGCGTTCGGGAGCTATTGCGCGTTTTTCACCTATTATGGAAAAGGTGATTGAACATGCCAATGCAGGTGGTTACCTGTTGGGCGTTTGCAACGGTTTTCAGATTTTGTGCGAGGCGCATTTGGTTCCGGGAGCATTGCTTCATAATACCAGTCATAAGTTTATCTGCAAAAATGTTTTTATAAAAGCTGAAACAAACGACTCATTAATTACCGCTGAAATTCCTTTAACCAAAGCATTGAAAATACCTATTGCGCACGGAGAAGGAAGATTTTATGCCGATGCCGACACGCTGAAAAAGATGAATGCCAACAAGCAAATTCTTTTCCGCTACTGCGATGAGAACGGAAAGTTAACAGACGAAGCAAATCCGAACGGTTCGTTTGAAAATATTGCAGGTGTTTGTAATGAAGGCAGAAACGTTTTTGGTATGATGCCGCACCCTGAGCGTGCTTCTGATCCTTTGCTGAGCAATACAGACGGACAGTTTATTTTCCGCTCATTGCTGAGTGCTGTTGGGGTTTAATTATTCCTTTTAACCAGCAGTCTGTAAACTACAGGCGCAAGAAACATTACTACTGTAAAGCCCGATATAATCATGTCGGCATTGTGTCCGTTCAGGAATTGGCAAAAACCATATTCGGGATAAAAGTCGCAACCAAATGAAGCAACCAGCTTCACGCCTAGAATTCCAATAACAATAAAAGCTACTGCCGTTAGCTCCGGGAATTTTTCCAGCAACTTTACAAAACCCTGCGCCACAAAACGCATGGCCAGTATGCCGATAAAAACGCCAGTCCAGATGAGGTAAATATTATCAGAAAAAGCTACTGCAACAAAAACATTGTCCATTGAAAAGGCTAAGTCCATTACCTCAATCAACGCCACGGTTGACCAGAATTTGCCAAAATGTTTATTTATCCATTTAAAAAAACGGTTTTCTTTTTTGTTCAGTAAATCGTCTTCTGTTTCGGGTGTTTTTTTGGTGATAAAATAATCGGCACACAACCAGATCAGGAAAATGCCGCCCACCGCTTTGAGCCACATAAACTGAATAAGGTAAGAAGCAAATATGAGGCAAACTCCACGAAAAATATAGGCTCCAATAATTCCATATTTTAATGCTTTGCCTCTTTGCTTTTCGGGTAAATCCAATACCATAGTGGCAAGCACAGCGGCATTGTCAATAGAAAGCAAACACTCCAGAATAATCAGATTCAGGACAACAAAAAGCCCTGTTTCAAAATCAACGTTTGCAAAAAATTCAATTAAATATTCCATCCATTAATGAGGCACAGCAAATATCGGGTAAATCAAAAGATACACAGCAATACCGGCAAAATAACCAATTGCAGCCAGCCATGATATTTTTTTCAGGTACCAGATAAAATCAATTTTCTCCATTCCCATAGCAGCAACTCCAGCGGCCGAACCAATAATAAGCATTGAACCACCTGTTCCCGCTGCATAGGCCATAAACTCCCACAGTTTGTGGTCCATCGGAAACTCTGTTAAAGGATACATACCCATTGAAGCAGCTACCAGCGGAACGTTATCAATAACTGCCGATAATACTCCGATTACCGAAACAATGATATCCTGATTTCCAATGCTGGTATCGAGAAAAACAGCCAGATTTTTTAATATATGAAGACTTTCAAGTGAGCTGATTGCGAGAAGAATTCCGAGGAAAAACAATACACTTGGCATATCAATCTTTTGTAAAGCATTTGCAGGTGAATATTGACTTTTGTGTTCCGGCTCTTTATCATAATGTATAATTTCAGAAACCACCCAGATAAAACCAAGTGACAGCAATATACCCATATAAGGAGGCAGGTGAGTTATGGTTTTAAATGCCGGCACAAATAACAACCCTCCTATACCTGCAAAAAACATAAGTGTACTTCCTTTTATTGTCTCCGTTTCCGGGTTCTTTGCTGTTTCATCAGGTTGAATATCACCTTTCATGCTGAACGAAATAATAAACAACGGAACAAGCATACAAACCAGACTTGGAATAAAAAGTGTCTTCATAATATTTGCAGCAGATACCTGTCCACCTATCCACAGCATGGTAGTGGTTACATCACCAATAGGGCTCCAAGCACCACCTGCATTGGCAGCTATTACCACCATGCCCACATACATCAAACGCTGCTGCTGATTTTGCACCAATTTTCTGAGCAACGAAACCATTACAATAGTAGTGGTAAGATTATCTAAAACAGATGAAAGAAAGAACGTAACAAAGCAGATGATCCACATTAATACAACTGCACTTTTTGTTGTTATTCTATCTGTAATAATTCTAAAACCCTGATGCGTATCAACCAGTTCAACAATGGTCATTGCTCCCATCAGAAAAATCAGAATTTCAGCAATAGGAGCAAGATGATGAGAAAGTTGTTCAACTATCTCATGCGAATCATTCACACCACCCAACACTGCCGAAAGCGCATAAATTGTCCAACAAATAACACCTGTAAGTAAAGCACTGGCGGTTTTGTTTATTTTAAGCGGATGCTCAAACGCTATACAAACGTAACCGATAATAAAAGTGATTATAACTGCTGTTACCATAATTGAAAGCGGCATAAAAGTAATACAGCAGGATTAATGTCCTGCTGTATTACTTTTTAAAAAGAAGATATTATTCTTTAGCAATACTCTTCGAAAGCACCCATCAGGTTCTGTGCAATCATTTCGGCAGAGCGACCTTCAATATGGTGACGCTCGATGAAGTGAACCAGTTTGCCATCTTTAAATAAAGCCATTGCAGGTGAAGATGGAGGATATGGTGCAAAGTACTGGCGGGCACGTGCAACTGCTTCGGTATCAAAACCAGCAAAAACAGTTGTGATCCTGTCAGGACGTTTGCCTGAATTCTGAATGGCAAGTTTAGCTCCCGGACGGGCAGCTCCTGCTGCACATCCGCAAACAGAATTAACCACAACCAGAGTAGTGCCTTCTGCTTTTATAGCTGCATCAACTGCATCGGGATTTGTTAGTTCGGTAAAACCTGCACTGGTCAGGTCTTTTTTCATTGGTATTACAATTTCTTCGGGATACATTTTATTTTGGTTTAAAATTTATAACAGTATAACAACTACAGGGTTATTTTGTTGCAAAGATATGGATTATGACAAAACAAAAAGGGAACCGAAATTCGGCTCCCTTTTTGTTTTCGTTTAACATCTGAGATTCCGAAACAAGTTCGGAATGACGGAATTTATTTCACAATAAACTTACCTGTTTTCAAAGTACCGTTTGTGTTGCTGTTTACCTGGTAAACGTACATTCCGTTTGCCAATGAAGCAACGTTAACACTGTTTAGTTTTTCGGTCAGGATTTGCTGAGCAACTTTTTTGCCGGTGATGTCAAAAATTGAAACGCTTGCACCTTGAATACCCGCCATGTTAACATTCAGATTATCAGAAACCGGGTTAGGGTAAACTGAAATATCTTTTGTTGCAGTAGCTTCATCAACACCTACAGATGGGTTATATACAACACCTAAATCGTCAACATACATAAGGGTGTTTACTACTCCACCGCTTGCACCACTAGATGCCATAATGAAAAGAGCCTGAGTTGGTACATCCGGCAAACGGTATTCAAATGCCGCTTTAAAATAGGTATATGTGCTTACTGTCCCGGAAGGAAAGAAAACAGCAGTTGCAATGGTATCTCTTGCAGGGTCAGCAGTTAAAAGAATACCAACAATGTTTCCGGCATCATTGCCTTGAGGAACATATTTATACCAGCCTGTTAATGAATCAGGGCGGGCAGTAAATGGTGTTCCACCAGTAACAGTTTGTGCTAAAAGGTTAATAGTACCTGTAGCTGCTGTTCCGGGAGCTGTGTTTCCGAATACCGATAATGTTTTAAGGATAATTGCAGCAGAACCTCCGTGAATATCGGCAGGTGCGGTTGCTTTTGTGCAAGAACCCGGAGCAACACCATTAAGGTTGTTCCAGCTGGTAGCATTGCTGCCAGACCATGTTTCAAAATTTGCGTTTGGAATAGTTGTTTGAGCTGTTACTGTAAAAACAGAAACCAAAGCGATTGATGTAATTGAGAGTAATTTTTTAATCATTATTTTTTGTTTTTTGTGGTTAATGTGCTGGCAAATGTAAACAAGTTTCTGAATTTTGGTTTTTTATTGCTGTAAAACGTTACCATAGTTATAAATTCATACTTTTGGTTCGTTCTAACACCCTAAATTAAATGAAATTTAAATCTTTACTTTTTGCTTCTTTTGTTTTGCCTTTTTCACTTTTTGCTCAATCTACTTTTGACGAAGTGCATGCTATTTTTCAGCTTAAATGCGCTACTGGCTGTCACAGCGGAGGCAGTCCTTCAGGGCAGCTGAATTTATCTGGCACAACTGCTGAGGTTTACCAGCGTCTTATAAATGTTAACCCTATAAACCCTGCTGCAATCACCGAAGGTTATAAATTAGTTGATCCGGGTTATCCTGACAGAAGTTTTCTATTCAGAAAAGTAGCACACGACATTGATCCCGGGGTTAATTACCTTACCAACCAAATGGGAAATCCAATGCCAAGCAACTTAAATCAGTTACCTGATGATCAAATAGAATTGATTCGCCAATGGATACTTTGGGGAGCAGGTGACACCAATCATTATGTAAATACACAAACATTAGCTGATTTCTATGGCGGACAGGGGATGCCAAGAATTACACCACTTGCCGCACCAGACCCATCTGAAGGTTACCAGATACACTACGGACCATTCTTTGTATTGCCTTCAACCGAGCAAGAAGTATTTTATAAATACGAGACCAAAATGATTGAAGGAAAAGAAGTGTATCGTGTTAGAACCGAAATCAACGAATACTCGCACCACACGGCTTTATATAAATACAATGACGGGCTTGAATCATTTTTCAATCCGGGACTTAGACCTGTGAATTCTATTTTAGATGCTGCCGGTGTTTATTATGCCAGCAGTATTTTGGGTCAGTGGCCCAACAGTCAGGATTTGGTACTTCCCGAAGGCACTGCTTTTACCTGGCAGGACAGCACCGTTCTGGATATTAACTATCACATCCCCAACTACAATGCCGACTCTATTTTGCCAGCCGAAATATATATGAACGTATATACCCAAACCATGGGAACCGCTCAGACCGAAATGCTTTCGAATCCGGTTTATTATGGTGGCAGCGACCCGCTTAACCTCCACCTTTTACCAACAGCAACTGACACCACGTTAGTGATTAACCAGTTTGAAGTTGACACCGCCTACACACATTACATCTGGTCTATAATGGCTCATACCCATGCGCGCGGAAAACAGTTTGATGTATGGATGCGAAACTCAGACGGAACAAAAGGCGAGCATATTTATGACGGAAATTACAATGTTGAATACACCTTTAATCAGGGGTATTATGATTGGTCGCACCCGCCTTTCAGAACCTTTGACCCTTTGCAGCCAGTTGATTTTACCAACGGACTTATCCATGAGGCAGTTTTTAATAATCCCGGACCCGACACCATTGGTTTTGGATTAAGAACTACCGATGAAATGTATGTAACCTATATGCAATACACCACCGAACCTGTTACTATTGGTGTGAAAGAAGAAAACAGCCCTTTCAATTATTTTAATGTGTATCCTAATCCTTCGGGCGATGTGGTTAACTTATCGTTCAACAGCGAAAAACCTGAACAGGGTTTTATCCGCCTGTTTGATAATCTGGGCAGAGAGGTTTATTCCAAATCTGTTTACATTACACAGGGTAAACAAAAACTGCAACTGAGCAAAAGTGCTTTGAACCTTACTGCAGGCTTTTACACCTTATCGGTTTCAACAGGTGCAGGAGTTGAGACTGCGAAGATTGTTTTTGAGTAATACTTTTATTTGATACAAAAAGCCCTTCGTTATAAGCGAGGGGCTTTTTTATTTTACTGGTATTAAAAATGTTACAAATTTGTATCAGGTATTAAGATAATTGTATATTCGCCTTGTTAAAAAAATAATAACCAACAAAATAGCAGCATTTAAATGAGAAAACTTATACCCTTAATTTTCTTCGCTTTTACCTCAATCAGTGTAAAATCACAAAGCACTTTTACACAAATTCATCAACTCCTGCAAACTAACTGTGCGGGTGCAAGTTGTCATAGCGGAGTAACACCAACGTTCAATGTTACACTTTCTGAATCTGCATTTTATTCTGCCCTGGTAAATGCTACTCCGGTTAATCCAACAGCAGCAGCAAAAGGTGATAAACTGATAACACCCGGATATGTTGACCGCAGTTTTCTTTTACGCAAAATCGTACATGGATTAAATGAAAACAATATTCACATGGCTCTGGCTGGAACAGAGGGAAATAATATGCCCAGCGGACTTCCTGCCTTAGCGAAGGAGGATATTGAACTGGTGCGCCAATGGATATTGCATGGAGCGCCCCAAACAGGAGACGTTGTGGATAATGCTGTAATTGATCTTTATTACAGTGGTGCCGGAAAAGATGATACCTATCCTGCTCATGAGCCTCCTCCGGCCGACAGCGGATTTCAGATTTATGTAGGTAAAATTCTGGTGCCACCGGCTACCGAAGACTACTACTATATCAAACATGATTTGCGCTTAACATCGAATCTTGAAATTCCGAAAGTGAAAACAATGTTACCACCAAGCACGCACCATTTTGTAATGTATAAATTCTTTCCGGGAGGTGCAGCTAACTATAATGATGGCTTAAGACCTGAAGCACTAAGTTCACATGCTGATGTATCGGATGGAATTGGAACCGGTGCCAATGTATGGACATATGATTTACCACCTACAACTGCTTATTTCTGGGCACAAAATTCTATTCTTGACCTTAACCTTCATATTAGAAATCCCAACCCTGACACTGTTTTGGCTTGCGACCTGTATATGAATATCTATACTCAACCAACAGGTACTGCTACCGATTTTATGCTCATCAGAAATTATCCTGTTTTCACTATTGCAATACCACCCGATAATGTGGAGCATGAATTTATTGAAATAGCAAACGATACCAACGAAACCAGATACTGGAAAATATGGCAGCTATACGGACATACTCATAAATACGGAACAGATTACGATATTTTCCTGCGCAACCCTGACGGCACTATGGGTACTCAGGAATACGAAAGCTGGTATAGTTATGAGCAAGGTTTTAATGTAGGTTATCACCGTTTTGGAGTTGACGGAACTTTAGAATTTTTTGATGATAACAACCTGCTTCAGGTAGATCCCCGTTTAGGCTTCATTCACCGTGCTCGTTATAAAAATTATACGTCTGATACTATTTTCTGGGGCATTACTTCTGAAGAGGAAATGATGGTAATGGGCTTTCAATATATTTATGGAGACTTGTTATCGGGTATTGATAATCCTGATAATAACCCTCTTAAAGTTAGCGTCTTCCCAAATCCTGCATCAGATATGATTTCGATGAATTATATTTTACCAACTACTTCAGATCTTAAAGTTGAACTCATTAACATTTTGGGCGAAAAATCACTTCTGATGAGTCAAAAAAATAAACCCGCAGGAAATTATTTAGATGAAATTGAGTTCCCTGAAAAATATGCAGCAGGTATCTACTTGGTCGCAATCTCAGCCGGGAATTATCAATCTGTACAACGAATAGTTATTAAATAAAACATCCCTGTAATTTTAATACCAAACAAAAAAGAACATGAAAAAATTAGTACCAGTAATTTTATTAGCCTTGTTTTCAATTGATACAAAATCACAATCTATTCCCAATCCCGGGTTTGAAGATTGGACAGCGGGACCAGGTTATGACGACCCAAATGGGTGGGGAACAATAAACTCATTAGTAGCATCTATATTACCGAACGGCACAGCAATAAAAACCACTAACTCAAATGAAGTACATGGTGGATTAACTGCTCTGAAATTATTAACTAAAAATATTTCACAATATGTTGCCCCAGGAATTTGCGCAACAGGTACAATTAATACTGATGGAACTATTAGCGGAGGCATAGCATATAATCAGCGACCCATCTCTCTGTCTGGATGGTTTATGTATACCCCGGTTAACGGTGATACAGCCTCTGTTGAAGTTACCCTTAGTAAATGGAATGGAACACAACGTGAAACAATAGGACATACAATTATTGAATTTACACAAACCAATTCAAGCTACGAAGAATTTGTTGACTCAATAGAATACATTTCAACCGAAAATCCCGATACTGCTGTTTTAGTGTTAATCTCCAGTGCAGGCGCTAATGGTTTTGAAGGTTCAACTTTATTTTTAGATGATTTAGCCTTTGACTTTGATAATACAGGCATTGAAGATCACATTAATAAAGTAAAAGTTGGTCTTGGCCCTAACCCAGCCGAAAATACTATCCATATTATTAACTTAAAAACGGAAGCAACCCTTACAATCTTTGATGTAACTGGAAGAAAGGTAGAAACCTATCAGGTTAACGAAGTTAAGCAAGATGTAAACGTTACTAACCTTATTAACGGGACTTATTTTTACAGAATTTTTGACCGTAACGAAACCACCATTACAACTGGTAAGTTATTGATAAAACGTTAAACTGTAGAATCTTGTGCTGAGTTCTTTAAGCAACAAGAAATATTTTTAGAAACCTATATCAAGAACTGATTATAGATTGGGAAGCATGTCAAGCATGACAAAATTGCTTTCCTGTCAGATAAATTTTTTGTTGTTAAGCAAGAACCTTTGCTTCCGGGTATCTTTCGAGCCACAATTTCAATGATTCCATCCTGTTAATAGTGATGATGGTTTTGTAGTCCAACTGAACTTTAATCCTCTTTTGTGGCGTTTTGCTAATTTTTCTTTTCGGCTTAGTCATAATGTAATTTTTAAATGATGTTGTAACATTAACAATAATCCTGCCCGAAAGTTCAAGGGGGGTGTTAAAATTTGCTAACAATTAGGGTGTTAATCGTTTAAATGACGAGAATCGGGTATAAACGACAAGAAGACTTAATAATTATAAGAGCGATTCTATCGCTTGTAATAAAGCCTCCATATCTTTTTTGTACAGCTGACCAATATTCCCAATTCGGAATGCATCAGCCTGAGTTAGTTTGCCCGGATAAATGACAAAACCTTTTTCGTTTAGTGAATTATAGAACTCTTTAAAGTTAAAACCTGCTGACGGATATAAGAAAGATGTAATGATATAGCCTTGTTTTTCGGGTTCAAGGTATTCTTTAAAGCCCAGTTTGCGCATTCCTGAAATAAGCGTTTGATAATTTTCTTTGTAACGGACAGAGCGGGCAGAAACCCCTCCCTCCACTTCTAATTCTTCAAGCGCTTTGTGAAAAGCTGCAAGGCTATGAGTAGGTGGTGTAAAACGGAACTGCCCGTCATTTTCCAAGCCTTCCCATTGAGCAAAAATATCAAGCACAAGACTTCTTGCTTGTCCTTTACACTGCATCAATTTTTCACGTTTGGAAATGATGAAAGAAAAACCGGGAACTCCTTCAATGCACTTGTTGGAAGAAGAAACCAGAAAGTCAATATTAAACTCAGCAACATTTACAGGAACAGCACCAAAACTGCTCATGGCATCAACAATATAAGTCTTGCTATACTTTGCGGCAAGTGCACCAAACTCATTTATCGGGTTAAAAATCCCTGTGGTGGTTTCGCTGTGAACAATAGCGAGATGTGTTATGCTGCTGTCGTCTTTCAGGGCAGCTTCTGTTTTCTCAATAGTTGGAATTTCATTTTCTGCAAAAACAAGTGAAGTGTGTTTTATTCCATGCACGCTGCAAATTTTAGCCATACGATGGCCGTAGGCGCCATTGATAACAATCAGCAAATGTCCATCTCGCGGAACAGAGGAAGAAATAGTTGCCTCAATTCCAAATGTTCCGGAGCCTTGTACAATAACTGTTTCATATCCTTTTTCTTTTGAAACTCCTGCAAGAGTCAAAAGTTTGTCACGCACTTCGCGAACCATGTTTACAAATTTTGAATCGCGCGAACCATAATCGTGAAGCATGGCTTCTTTAACTGTTTTGCTGGTGGTTAAAGGTCCGGGGGTAAAGAGTAATTTGTCCATATTTATTTGTTTCGTCATGCTGAACTTGTTTCAGCATCTTGATTTGTGAGACCCTGAAACAAGTTCAGGGTGACGGGTTATTTCAAAATCTTCGCAATCTTTTCAGCCAGCACCAAAGAAATACGCTGATTGCTTTCAAATGTCCAGCCTGCAATATGTGGCGAAAGGATTACCTTATCGCTTTCATAAAGATATTTCAATGCAGGTGGCAAATCTTTGGGCTCTAATTTTTCAAGTGATGAAGATTCGTACTCCAACACATCTAAGCAAGCTCCTAATACTTTTCCTGATTTAATGTGCTTTACTAAATCTTGTGTATTCACTACTTTTCCCCGTGAAGTATTGATGAGGTAAATCGGATTTTTAAAGCGACTTAGAAATTTATCATCCACTAAATATTCCGTTTCCTCTGTAAGCGGAACATGGAGACTTACAACTTCAGCTTCTTCAAAAATGGTGTCCATGTTAGTTTCAATAATAAAATCATCGCCAAAGTTTTCTTTGTATTTATCGAAAGCTAATGCCATTACACTAAAACTCTGAAGCCTGCGCGCAAAAGCAGTTCCCATATTTCCGTAGCCAATAACTCCAACTGTTTTAAACATCAGTTCTGTTCCGCGGTTTTCTTCGCGAAGCCATTTTCCCTGACGCACTTCCCTATCTGCTTTATTTAGATTATTCATCAAAGAAAGCAACATACCCAAAGCATGTTCTCCTACTGCATCACGATTGCCTTCGGGTGCATTGATACATTTTATTTTTTTCTTTTTCGCGTATTCCGAGTCAATATTTTCCATTCCTGCTCCGGCACGCGCAATAAATTTCAGCTTTGTTGCTTTGTCAATTAGCGCAGCATCAATTTTTATCCGGCTGCGGACAACAATACCATCATAATCTCCAATCTTTTTCTCAATTTCTTCTTTGCTGCTCTTATCATCCAGTTCACAGTGGCAACCGAGCTTCCTTAATTCATCGCGCAGGGCAATGTGAACAGTATCAAGGAATAGAATATTTTTATTCAAAACAATCATGTGTTTTGCTGAGAAGGTTTTGATTTTAAGCGGGTAAAAGTAAATTTTTATTCGTTGAAAATGAATTAGAATAGTTGATACTTTTGTCACCGCAAAAAACAAAATAAAATATGGACTACAGAATAGAAAAAGATACAATGGGCGAGGTGAAAGTGCCTGCCGAAAAATATTGGGGCGCACAAACTGAACGCTCACGCAACAATTTTAAAATAGGTCCTGAGGCAAGCATGCCCCGCGAAATTATTTATGCTTTTGCTTACCTGAAAAAGGCTGCTGCAATGGCAAACACAGAATTGGGCGTTTTGACTGCCGACAAAAAAGATTTGATTGCAAACGTGTGTGATGAAATTCTTGCAGGGAAACTTGACCATGAATTTCCTCTGGTAATCTGGCAAACAGGAAGCGGAACACAAAGCAACATGAACGTGAACGAAGTAGTTGCATATCGCGCTCATGTTCTTAGCGGAGGAAAATTAACAGACGAGAAAAAAGTTCTGCATCCGAATGATGATGTAAATAAATCACAATCTTCAAACGATACATTCCCAACTGCCATGCATATTGCGGCATACAAACAGGTGGTAGAAATTACTATTCCGGGAATGAAAAAACTCCGCGACACACTCGCAGCAAAATCAAAGGATTTCAAAGACATTGTAAAAGTTGGTCGCACGCATTTTATGGATGCAACTCCCCTTACACTCGGCCAGGAAATTTCCGGATACGTGCAACAGATTGATAATAGCATTCGCGCTTTAAACAATGCGTTAGAAGCAGTGAAAGAGCTTGCTCTTGGCGGCACAGCAGTTGGCACAGGATTGAATGCTCCAAAAGGTTATGATGTGTTGGTTGCGAAAAAAATTGCTGAATTAACAGGGCTTCCTTTTATAACTGCACCTAATAAATTTGAAGCACTGGCAGCACATGATGCAATGGTTGAGCTATCAGGTGCATTGAAACGCTCAGCAGTTTCGTTGATGAAAATTGCTAACGATATCCGCATGTTGAGTTCAGGTCCTCGCTCAGGAATTGGTGAAATAATTATTCCCGACAACGAACCTGGTTCTTCTATTATGCCCGGCAAAGTTAATCCTACACAACCTGAAGCATTGACAATGGTTTGCGCACAAGTGATAGGAAATGATGTTGCCGTTTCAATTGGTGGTGCAACAGGACATTTTGAACTAAATGTTTTTAAACCTGTGATTGCTGCCAATGTTTTGCAATCAGCCCGATTGATTGGTGATGCATGTGTTTCATTTAATGATAAATGTGCAATCGGACTGGAGCCAAATCTCGAACTGATAAAAGAACATTTGGAGAAAAGTCTGATGCTTGTTACTGCATTAAATCCGCATATCGGTTACGAGAACGCGGCAAAAATTGCGAAGAAAGCGCACAAAGAACACAAAACACTTCGTCAGGTTGCAATTGAATTGGGCTTAGTTACCAACGAGCAATTTGATCTTTGGGTTGACCCAAAGAAAATGGTGTAAAACTTTACGCTCCGATATAACTTCCTCCGCAAACCCGCAGGGTTTGTCCATTAATACCTGCCGCACCCGGTGAGGAGAGGAAAGTAATCATATCAGCCACATCTTCAGCTAAACCGCCTTGGTTTAAGTTGCTCAATCTGCGTCCGCCCATTTTGGTGAACAAAGGCATTTTTGCTGTCATTTTGGTTTCAATAAAACCTGGAGCAACTGCGTTTGAAGTAATGTTGTTTGCCGCTTGTTCTTCAGCTAATGCTTTTACATAACCAATGATTCCTGCTTTAGTTGCAGAATAATTTGTCTGTCCGAAATTGCCTGAAAAACCAGAGATGGAAGAAAGACAAACAATTCGTCCGTTGTTGCGGATGGTTCCTGATTTCAGCAACAGATTATTGGTTCTGATGAGCGCTTGCAGATTTACATTCAACACCATATCCCAATATTTTTCATCCATTTTTGCAATGGTTTTATCGCGTGTAATTCCTGCATTGTGAATTACAATATCAACACCATTAAATTCTTTTTTAAGGTAATCATTTATGATTGTTGCAGACTCTTCTTTACTCATATCAGCAGCAAGAAATTTTCCGTTAATGGAGTCGGCAACTTTTTTTCCTGCCTCTGAATCTTCCGGTCTGTCGAGCACAATAACGGTTGCGCCTTCAGCAGCAAGTTTGCGTGCAGTGGCTTCGCCAATGCCGCGTGCAGCGCCTGTTACCAATGCAATTTTTCCTGTAAGCGAATTTTCCAAAGGAATAATTTGCGGAACATTTCCTGTTGAATTGATTCTGAAAACCTGTGCCGTTACAAATGCAGATGCTTCTGAAAAAAGAAAATTCAAAACAGGTAAAAGTTGTTGCTCTGTTGCGTTTTTATTTTCCAAACGCACAAGATTTACTGTAGCTCCTTTTCTGCCAACTTCTTTTGCAACTGAACGCGAAAAACCTTCTATCGCTTGTTGTGCAGAAACATGTTCTGCACTTCCTGTGGGGTTAAGACTGATTATAACAACGCGTGAATTATTAGCCAGCTTCCCTGCATTAGCATGAAAAAAACCATAGAGTAATTTCAGTTGGGCAACGGATTCGATTCCTGTTGCATCAAACAACAAAACATCTGCGCGGTCTTCGGCAGGAAGAGAATTTATTAAAGCATGGCCGCCTAGTTCATCATAGATATTTCTGATAACGAAAGAATTAATCCCACCTGTTGAAGTCACTACTTTTTTACCGGCAAGGATTTGTTTTTTCCAACTGCCTTTTAAACGTTTCAGTCGCGGAGGAACTGTAATTCCAAGCAAATTGAAAATTGATTTCCATCCGGGTTTGTGTCCGTATTCAAGTATAAAGTCTGCCATGATTGTGTTTTTAGTGCAGCCAAAAATAAGTATTCAGTAATACTAATAGCAGAAGAATGTGTGAATGATACAAGTCTATTAAGGAATTGTGCAACACTATTGCTTTAAAGACAATACATCTTTGCAGTCTGATAATTCATTAAAACATAAAACAATGAACACGAAGTCTCACGAATACAACTTAAAAACAAATAATAACATGAGTAAAACTACTAAAACGACTCAACTTGCAGTTAAACAGCGTCTGTTAGCACAAATAGAAAAACTGGAAGCAAGATTCTTAGTCTTAGCTGATGCCGACTTTTATTATGCCGGTGGTTTGTTCAGCAACGGAAGAGAAATGAACAAGAAGATAAGCACTGCTAAAGGTTAGAAATAAAACTTTTTCAGGCTTGAGGTGTTATCATTTCATTAAGTTTGAATTTGTTTTCACAGAGTTCTATCTTTGAAGCCTCTTAAAAATTACTAACCCTTAAAAACTAAAATATCATGGCATTTGAATTACCAAAACTTCCTTATGAATATGCTGCGTTGGAGCCGCATATTGATGCACGCACAATGGAAATCCATCACAGCAAACATCACAACGCATATGTTACTAACCTGAACAAAGCTATTGAAGGAACTCCGCTGGCTTCGCAAAGCATTGAAGAGATTTTGAAAAACATTTCAAAAGTATCAGCTGCTGTGCGCAACAACGGTGGCGGGCACTATAACCACAGTCTGTTCTGGAAAGTGATGAAACCCGGAGGTGGTGGATTGCCAACAGGAGATTTAGCTGCTGCTATCAACCGCGACTTCGGATCGTTTGATACATTTAAAGAACAATTTAACAATGCAGGTGCAACACGCTTTGGCTCGGGATGGGCTTGGCTATTGGTGCATGACGGTAAATTAGTTGTTACCTCTTCACCTAATCAGGATAATCCTTTGATGGATATTGCTGAAGTAAAAGGAACTCCTATTCTTGGTCTTGATGTATGGGAACATGCGTATTACCTACACTACCAAAACCGCAGACCTGATTACATTGGCGCTTTCTGGAATGTAATTAACTGGGATGAAGTAGCTGCGAATTTGAAAAAGGCGTAAGTTGTAATACATAAAAATAAAAGAGCCCCGCAGATTGCGGGGCTCTTTTATTTTACTTTTATCTGCTCCCATTCCACACTGAACTGCGGCTTGTAAATAAACTCGCGGTCGGTATAAACAAACTTAATTGCTTTTACTTTTTCACCTTTCAGGCTATCGCTGTATTGCGTTAAATAAGGTGCAGCCCAAATTCCGCTTTCAGTGTTTTGTACTATTAGCCGATGTTTTTTAATGCTGTCGTTTTGTAATTGATAGAGCATATAATATTCAGGCTCTTTATAAAATGAATGCTTGAGTTTTCCCACGAATGTTCTGTCAATGTTGAACTTCATGCGCAAGGCAATTCCGTTTGCTAATTCAGGAAGTAGAGTCCACTCGTTCCAATTGATAGTATTTGTGTGATTGAATTTTTCAACTGCTAATTTTTCTTTCTCTGTGCGTTTAAGAATGCGCACTTTTTCATCTTCATATATCTGTGAGTAATTATTCATGATTGCAAAATTTACCTGGCCATCATCGCTTAAAATGTAGCGGAAATCTATGCTGCTCATTTCCTGTCCCCACCAGTTTTGTTTGGTCCAGATGTAATAGAGGGGCGCTTTTTCTGATTGCAGAAAATCTGCATTTACTTTATCCAGAACAGCACTGTTTACACAACCCAATTGAAAGAGCGGACGGTTTCTGTAGTTCAGTTTATTGGCAGCAACATAACTTGTTTCCCAAGGGAAAATATCAACGGTATTATTACTAATAATTTTTCGGGCGCTGTCGGCTAACACAACAGCAGCAAGATTTTGTTGCGATTGTTTGTTGAACTCCTCTTCCCCATCGCGAAAAATATTTATCGCTCTTTTGAAATTGGCAATTCCTCCATGTTTGATTTTCCATTCCATGTGAAAATGCCCGGTCTGTTTTATATTTTGATAATATAAATAAGGAATAGCAATAAGAATAGCAATCCGCAGACCACCGATCTTTTCATCAGCAAGAAACAAAGTTCCACCAAATAAAATCAGGAAATTAAAAAATGCCATTGCATGATGATTCTCTTCACGGGCAATGGAATACCGAAATACTGCCCACAATGCAAACGCAAAAATCACGTACACAGTATTTACATTTTTGCTGCGGAACAAGTGCCAATATCCGGCAAGAAAAATGAGCATCAACGAGAGTAGAGTTTTATCGTTAGGTGCATTTACTGAAGTAGCACCAAGGTTTCCGTTGCTGATGAAAAACCAGTTGCGAAGGTGTAGCAAGCTGCCATATAAATTATGATTGATGGCAAACCACAAGAAAAAATAAATACTAAAACCAACTCCAAGAGTGATTAAAAGATTCTTGAATTTTTTATTCCGGATAAAATCAAGAACCAGATACGATGACGCCATCATTACAGCAGCTGCTGCAATGTTCAGCTTTACAAAAAACGAAAGTGCGGTAACAACAGCCGCAATTATCAGAAAATAATTTTTGCGCGAAGTGGAATGCAGCACCAACGCAAACGCCACACAACCCATCATTTTTTCGTCAATGCGCAGGTTGGCGCTTAGCAATAAAGCAGCAATGAAGGCAAGCCAAATATTTTTTTCGTTTACGTGTCGTGCAGCCTGAAAAATAAGCCACAAAAAAAGCAGTTGAAAAGCAAACGTGAAACAAAACGTAAGCAGATAATTATTTCCTATCAGCAGCGGAAAGCGTATAAAACCTAAAGGACCGTAACTGAAAATAGCATCAGTGCCATGTGAAATTCCCTGATTGAAAAAATAGTTGAAGCAAAAAACATAGCCCTGATCTAAGCCAAGTCCGATGACAGGATCAAATTCGGGGAAAGTGAAAACTGCAAGAAATAAAATGAAGATAATAGTGAAAGCGGAACCTAGATTAAACGTTATTTTCATTGCTTAAACCCCGCGTCCCATTTTACAACCATGATGAAATCATTTTCAATGGGCAAATATCCATAATCGTAGCACAGTTTGTAAGTGCTTCCTTTTAAAGTCGTGTGAGTATGGGTGTGGTATTTGAAATTAAATCCTTTGTCGGTTAGTTTTGCTTTGCTGATTTTTCCTTTGCCATCGGGCGAAACGATGGTGCTGAGTATTCTGCGGTTTTTGCGCAAAATGTTGTTTACGTTGCGCATTTCTGCAGTGGTATCGCTGTTGGCTTTGTTGTTGTAATTACTGCGACACTGGTCGTCACAGAATTTTTTGTCGGCACGGCCTTTTAAATGTTCGCCACATTCAAGACATTGTTTCTCTTCTTTCATTTTCAGCAACTTATTTGTGTAAATGTATAACTATTTATCCGTTTACAAACGGCTATACACGTTTATTTTCAGAAGTAAACGGATACTTTCCGCCTTTCGGTTTGGGGTGGATGTTCCTTTGTGCCGTCAACAATGACAAAACAAAATTCACGTTTAACTAAAAAACAAAAACATCATGAACACATTAAGAAACAGCGTACGCTTAATCGGAAATCTGGGAGCAACTCCTGAAGTGAAAGAATTTGAGAAAGGTAAAAAAGTAGCACGTATTGCGCTTGCCACCAACGAAACTTTTACCAACGCAAAAGGCGAAAAAGTAACCGAAACCTGCTGGCACAATCTGGTTGCCTGGGGAAAAACCGCAGAGCTTGCGCAAAAATATCTGACCAAAGGCAGCGAGGTAGCTATTGAAGGTAAACTGACTTCACGCAACTACACATCTAAAGAAGGTGAGAAAAAATACATCACCGAGATTGTGGTAAATGAGTTGTTGTTTTTAGGGAAAACTGCAACAAAACAGTAAATAACTGTTAAAAATAAAAAGAGCCGTTCCACCTTTGGCGGGACTGCTCTTTTTATTTTTAAAACTATGAATTAAAGCAGAAACCAGGGAACAATATCTATACTGGCTGTGCCTCCTCCATTTTTCAACTGAAGTTCGATGTAAACAAGACCAAATTTGTGGTTAGCGCGGAAGGTTATTTTTTCAGCAGTCTTGTCTGTTGGCGGCAAAAGTTGTTCAACCTTAGAGGTTTTGATGTACATAAAACCCATTGGCCAATCGTCCTGCCCGGTTTTTTCGGTAATGGTACGCACCAATTCGGTTCCGTTATCAGTAGTGAATGGGTAGGTTGTACCTACTTCATCATCATATTTTACAATCGTCCAAGGACGGTCGCGTTTAAATATATCCTGAACACCTTCTGAAGTAATTTTGAACGTAAATTCTGTTGACACATTTCCATCGGCATCTTTATACGAATCGGGTATAACGCCTGCCAACATTGCAGAGTCGGGCGAGCCGGTAAGGTCAACAAACATATGGTAAGTAACTATTCCATTGTCATTGCTGGTAACCGTCATTTCTCCAGAGGGTAAATTCATACTACCAAACTTCATATAGGCTGACGAAACATTGCCTACCTGTGTAAGCTCAATATTAGTTTCGCCTCCTAAATCGTTGGGACCTTCGGGCGAGTCCTTTTTACAGGAATTTAGTGAGGTAAGCAACACTGCTGTGAGCGCAATTGAAAAGATTTTTTTCATGATAATTATATTTTTGGTTTAGCACAAAGATGTATAGAGCGCATTTTGCGGACAATGATGGCAGTCAGAAAAGAATGTGATTTTAGTCAACAAATTGGCACAAAAGAGCCGGCACAAAAATGTCTGACCCTCAAAAAACCCTCAAAGGGTAGCAGGTTTTTTGAGGTTACTCAACTTTCACAATCCTGATATTACAGACAGTATCCCGATTTTCATAAAGGGTAATTTCTGTTTCAAGATGTTTGTAGCCGGCAAGTGTTGCGGTTAGTTTTTGTTCATCCATAAGCGAGGTGGGAAGTACAAATTTGCCATCAATAGAGGTGATGATTTTTTTGCGACCTGAGGATAATTTGACTTGCACACGCTCAAGCGGCATACCGGTCTCGTGATCGGTAACGGTCCCGTATATTTTTTTCTTGTAGCCTTTGCGGGCATATTCTACTCCCCATCTGCGGGCATGTTCGCGCATAGAAGGACGGGACTGTTCATTATAAAAAACCTCTGCCTCATGCCATACTTTTTTTATCACCCCATTGGCCTCTTTGTTAAGGCGCTGCAAATCTTCCTGTGCATTGTCAAGTGCATCTTTGGCATTGCTGCCGGTGGATATCAGGTTTTTATAAATGATGAAAATATCCTCAATCTCATCGGCTGAAGGACGGCTCATTGGTGAACCACCTTGTGTTACACGTATTTGCTCTCCCTTTATTATATTTTGGGCAACTCTGGCAACCTGACGCTCTAACTGAAGGGGGGGCAGTTTTTCGTTTTCAACTGCCAACTGGTAAAAAGCGCGGTCGCCTGCAGGATACTCACCCCTTCTTATACACATATTAAATACCTGAATAAAATGAGAACAATACATGGCTACTTTTTCACGCAGCTTTTCTTTTTCAGCCATAAGGCCGGCTGACTCTGCTTTTTTTGAACGCATTGCCAGCATCTTGCTATTATACTCTGGGTATATAGCATTCAGACGGTCTTTTGTACGTTGTGTTAGCGGATTATTGCCCGTTGCATTAGCGTTTTGCATAAACGCCATCATTAGCGCTTGTAGGCGGCCTTGATTTGATTTAGGGTAGAACTTTGCCTCGGCTGACATTATTTTATGTTTTAGGGGCTAAAAATTGAGTTTTGAATACAAAATACTAAATACAAGGATGCTAATATATATATTTTTACAATAAAGTAAATTACACTATATTCTTTTATTAATTATTTTATATTAAACTATATTTTAGTATATACTAATGTTTAATTTATTATGATAAACTTAAATTTAGAACAATAATAAGTTTAAAAATGAATATTTGGAAGCATCCCAAAATGTACTAATGTTCAATTTTTTATAAAAAATCATAGATTATCACTACATGATAGGAGGTTTTATATAGCGGATGGAGGTTGAAATGCATAGGAAATAGAAGAAAATCTGTGCTAATCTGTGGCTAAAACAAACCTTCCGCTTTACGGATAGCCTCATACCCTTCATCTACCAATAAATTTCTGCTGTTGGAAGCAGCTACTGCAAGTTGGTCGCAGCGTTCATTTAAGGGGTTGGCAGCATGACCTTTTACCCACTTGAATTTTATATGGTGTTGGGGGTAAATTAAAAGGAAGCGTTTCCAGAGGTCAACATTTTTTTTGTCTTTAAAGCCTTTTTTTACCCAACCAAAAACCCAACCCTTGTCAACCGAGTCAACTACATATTTAGAATCGGAAAAAATGGTAATTTGACTATTGGGTACTTTAATCATTTCCAAAGCAACAATAACGCTGAGCAGTTCCATACGGTTGTTTGTAGTCAATCGGTAGCCCTGCGAAACTTCTTTGCGGTGATGATCTTTTAAAAGCACAATACCGTAGCCACCCGGTCCGGGGTTTCCAAGTGCACTGCCATCGGTGTAGATTGTAATCATTTTTAAGCCAAGTAGAAGTTAGGCAAGTAGCCAAATAGAGGTTAGCCGCAAAGGTAAGCCATATAGGCAAGTAGCCAAATAGGATTTAGCTACTTGCCTAATTCCTACTTAACTCAAAGAAAGAATCCTCCTTCAAAATCACCTCTTCCTGTAATTTGTAAACCTTGTCCTTTAGTGCTGGAATATCTTTTTCGGTCATGCCGGTAGTTTCAATCGGTTTAAGAAAACGCACACCCACCGTTCCGGGTGTAACCAATAACGTATCCATCGGCATCAGCGTGCGGCAGTTTAAAACCACCATGGGCAGCAATGGTGTTTGTGTTTCTATTGCAATACGGAAAGCTCCATCATGAAATTCTTTCAACGGCTTGCCCGAGCGGTTGCGTGTGCCTTCGGGCATAATAAGAATGGAAGTTCCCTGGCGCAATTCCTTTATCATATTATCAATGCTTGCCTTGCGGCTTTCGGGGCTGCTGCGGTCAACAAACAAACAGGCAACACGAAATAGATAACCTACTACAGGAATTTTTCCGGTCTCCACTTTAGCCAAAGTTTTGTACGCCATTTTTATGGACGAACCACAGGCAAACAAATCCAGCGTTGAAGAGTGTGTACCCGAAACTACATAAGCGAGGTTGGGGTCAATATTCTCATAGCCCGTAAAATCCTGTTTCATAAAACTGAGCGCAAACCATACATCACTCCAAAAGCGGTAATACCTCATCAGCGGGCGAATATAATTTTTACCTCCTGCTATAATTATTAGCGGAGTAATAAAAATGCTCACTGCCACGAAGAGAAAAAAAATCAGGTAACTCCAAATGGAATAAACAGGTTGTATGATTTTGAAAAGCAGTTTCATCTGGTGAGAACTATATAATCATTCAGCAACGTTTTTAAAAAAGCAACTTTATCTTTTGGTTTTTCGTCAATGTTAAGAACATCCCGCAGTTTTTGTACTAACATATCCAATGCTTCTTTGTGTGCCGTATTGTTATATTTTTTGGTGCGTTCAATTAATGATTTTATCAGCAGCATATCGCTCTCACTCAACCCACGAACCTGGGGATATTTGGGCTCATAATTTTCGCGGGTATTTATTCTCAATACGTCTGCAATTTCAATGCTTAATGATGAACGCGTTTTAATAACTGTTGTATGTGCCAGCATATCACCCAGTCTTTGACCACGAACAGTAGAGTTTACTAACACCGCAGCAATTGTGCCTGAGGAAAACCAAATGTCAACAAGCCTGAAAGCCCAGCGAATCAAATAATCACTTATCACGGGTTGTTTGCCATTTAGCTTCGCCACTTTTATACCAATTGCTTTTTTACCCAATGATTGTCCGTTCATCCAAATTTCACTTGCAGGCGAATAGAAAAGATAGATAGGAAGTATAACCAGATACAGAAAATAGTTGATGCTGTCTAAGCCAAAAACCCACATCCAGAAAAGATAAAGAAGCAGTATAGAAAAATTCAGAATCCAGAAATCAAGGAAGAATGCAAAGAAGCGATCGCGAAACGAAGCGAGTTCATATTCAATGGTTACATTCTGTGTGGTGGTTATTTCTATCGTTCGCATCGGTGCGATAAAAGTAAAAAACTATTTTTGCGCTTCACAAAAAATAAATAATGAAATACATTTTTACAATTGCATCCTGCATCATACTTATTACTTCTAAATTATCAGCACAAGTAATCGGTGGGGAATTGATTAAACTTGAAGAACTTTATGATAAAGGAAAGTTTGAAGACTGCGCCTATAAAGCCGAGACCTATACTGAAAGCGAGAAATATGCAAAAAATCCCGAGCCTTATCTCTACATCAGCATGTGTTATTATGAGTTCCATTTCTCTGAAGACGCCAAAATAAAAGAGTATTACAAATCAGCTTTAAAAGATGCACTGAAGTATGCAGTGAAAATGAAAACCTATGACAAAGAATTAAATTTCTACAAAGACAACAGCGAGTACTTAGACAAACTTCGCCAGACTTGTCTGGAAGAAGCAAAAGCATTGGTTGATAAAAAAGACTACAGCAAAGCATCATCTTATTACTACAAACCATTGGTAAAACTTGACCCCGATAATTTTGAGCTTTTGTTTGTAAAAGGTGTGTGTGATGCACTTATGCGCAACGGCAGCGAAGCCTACAAAAGCCTGAACGATGCAATGCCTCAGCTAGAAAAAAGCGCACAGGAAGGAACTTACAGAGCCCCAAAACTTATTGAAGCGTCACTTTCTGATGCGTTTGTAAATTATTCAAACCTGTTAAAAGACCAAAGCTATGCCGACTCAGCAAAAGCAATAATTATGTTCGGGAAAATTTTGCTGCCTGTAGATAAGGCGGTGGATGATCAGTATAAGAAGTTTACAAACTAACATTACGTCATGCTGAACTTGTTTCAGCATCTCAGAATAGGCCCTGAAGCAAGTTCAGGGTAACGAGAAATTAAACGAACTTTTCGCCTTTAGAGATTGTAACATCATTTACAATCAACTTGATTTTCTGCTCTTCTGTTTTACGGCAAATCAATAGTATTCCGTCAGACTCAACTACTATATAGTCTTCCAGTCCTTCTAATACAACTAACTTTTCTTTAGGAACATTAACAATACAGTTTTTGGTATCGTAAACCACCACATTTTTTCCGATGATGGTATTTCCGTCTGAATTTTTATCAGCATATTCATAGAGTGAACCCCATGTCCCGAGGTCGCTCCAGCCGATGTCTGCAGACAGAACGTAAACGTTTTTTGCTTTTTCCATTACGGCATAGTCAATGGAAATATTTTTGCAAACGGTATATGCTTTTTTAATAAATGCTTCTTCGCCAGGTGTTCCGTAAAGTGTTTTTCCTTCGCCAAAAACCTGAAACATCTCACTGGAATGGTCACGGAAAGCGCTAAGAATACTTTTTGCAGACCAGATAAAAATTCCTGAATTCCATAAAAAATCACCGCTGGCAAGAAATTGCTTTGCCATATCAAGGTCAGGCTTTTCGGTAAAAGTTTTTACTTTTCTTACCTCGCCACTTCCGTTTAAAAATTCCTGTTCGTTAAACTGAATGTATCCGTAACCGGTATCAGGGCGCGAAGGTTTTATTCCAAGCGTACATAACACATTATACTTTGCCGTTGTTTCCAGTGCTTTATTGATAACACTCACAAAACCTTCGGTATTAAGAATAAGATGGTCTGAAGGGGCCACCACCATATTCGCATCAGGGTTTATAGAGCTGAGGCGAAAAGCAGCATAAGCTACACAGGGAGCAGTATTCTTGCGACTTGGTTCGCAAATGATTTGTTCGCTGGTAAGAGCAGGTAGTTGCTCCTTTACCAGTTCACGGTAACTTTCATTGGTTACCACAAAAATATTTTCTGGCGGACAAACTTTTTGAAAACGATCGTAGGTCTGTTGTATTAGTGTTTTACCTGTTCCCAACACATCCAGAAATTGCTTTGGGTGCGGAGTGCGGCTCATAGGCCAGAACCTTGTTCCTACCCCGCCTGCCATTATTACAACGTAATTATTTTTCATTCCCATTCTTGTAAAGACGTTCGCGTCCGGTCTCTACACTGTTTACCCTTTTTTCAATTTAGAAAGCGCAGTGCGCATTTGTGCAATTACTTTTTCAATATCCTCGGTTTTTACAGTGCCTATGGAAAGGCGATACCAATTTGATTCTGATGAAGTGCCAAAAGCATAGAAAGGCACTAATGCTGTTTTAGCCTCATCTAATAAATAGCTGGTGATATCTTGTGTAGTAGCAAGTGTTTTTCCTGTTTCAGTTCTGTAGCCATGCAACGCAAACTGAACAGTAAGATACATGGCGCCCTGCGGAGCAATTGAATCTACTGCAAATCCTTCGTTCTTCAATGTCTGAAAACCGTTGTAAAAACCGGCTAAACGTTCAGAAACATTTTTATTTATCCAGGTCAGGTATTCATCTACTTCGTTTTCTTTTTCCAGAAAAACTGAGGTTGCAACCTGTTCTGCTTTTGGCGACCAGGCACCAACGTGTGAAAGCAATGCGCGCATTTTGTCAATTATTTTTTGCGGCCCAAACGCCCAACCCACGCGAACACCTGTTGATGCAAATGCTTTTGAAATTCCATCAATGTAAATGGTGTAGTTACGCATCTCAGGGCGCAAACTAACCGGATCATAATGCTTATTACCGGTCATGGTTAATGCCCAGTATATCTGGTCATACATGAGATAAAGTGGTTTTCTGCCTTCTTCACGCTTTGCATTTTCTTCCAGAATTAAATCACAGATTTGTTCCAACCCTTCTTTGCTGAACATGGTTCCAGTTGGGTTTAGCGGTGAGCAAAGAGCAACTACTGTGGCATCAGCTAAATGAGGTTTTAAATCTGCGGCTGAAGGCATGAATTTGTTTTCGGCAGTGGTTTCTATCTCTACTTTTTTGCAAGAAGAAAGATGTGTGTAGTGGTTATTATTCCAACTTGGAACAGGATAAATTACTGTATCACCCGGGTCTAAAAGAGCTGTGAAAGTCGCATAAATCAATGGACGAGCTCCAGCAGAAATCAGAATTTGATTTTCAGAATAATCCAAATGCCCTTTGCGTTTCAGATATTTTGAAACCGATTTGCGCAGTTCAGGAATTCCATTGGCTGCCGGATAATTGGTCTGATTATTTTCGTAAGCTTTTATTATTTCAGCTTTCAATCCATCAGGGATTGGGAAAATATTGGAGTTAAAATCTCCGATAGTGAGGTTATATATTTTCTCACCGTTCTTAATCTTCTCGTTTACCTCGTTGGCGATTTTTATAATCTCGCTGGCAATTAGGTTCTCTGCTACTTCGGATACGATTAATTCGCGGGTGGTGGTGGCTGCCATTATATTCATCTGGTTAGAATTCCGTTGGTTGGCGGCAAAGATAAAAAAATGGTGTTTGGGCGGGAATTATTTTTGAACTCCTGCCCAAAGCACCTGAGTTCTTTTATTCCGCTGCTTTTGCAGGGTTCAGCAAATCATAAAACTGATCAAGTTTCGGTAAAATGATGATGCGTGTTCTGCGATTGGTAGCACGTCCTTCTTCAGTATCATTAGCTGCAAGTGCATTGAACTGCCCGCGACCGGCTGCAATAAGACGATTCGGATCAATTTTATAATCGTTTTGCAATACACGAACTACTGCTGTTGCGCGTTTTACGCTTAAATCCCAATTGTCGGCAGTACAATCGTTTTTAATTGGCACACTGTCAGTATAACCTTCTACCATCACCTCCATTTCGGTTCTTGAACTAACTATAGCCGCTATTTTACCAAGCACTTCTTTTGCACGCGAAGTAAGATTTGCGCTTCCGCTTTGATAAAGCATTTTATCTGAAAGATTAATGAAAACAACTGTTTTGTCCACTTTTATTTCAACATCGTTGTCATCCAAACCTTCTTTCAAAACTCCTTTCAGGTTAACAGCTAAAGCAAGATTAATTGAATCGGCTTTTGTTTTTGCAGCCTGCAAGAGTTGAATGTATTTATCTTTTTTCTCCAGCTGTTCCAGCGTTTTATTAATGTTCTGATTTGCTGCCTGTGAGAGAACAGTTAAATCACCAACCTGTGTAACTTGTTTGTCTCGTTGTTGTTTACAATCTGTAAGTTGTTCAGTCAAATATTTAAGCGAAGTGCGAGCTTCAATAAGGTCAGTTGAATAACGGTTGCGTTCATCTTCGCACTTCATTAATAATTCGTTGGCGTTTTTAAGTTCACTTTCTTTTTTAGATTGTAATTCAAGGAATTTCTTTTTGCTTACGCAGGAAGTTACGCTTGCAGTAAGAATCAGAATGGTTAGGATTCGAAGAGTCTGTTTCATGTGTTTATATTTTGCGCGAAATTAGAAATTAAATGAATAGCAGGACTAACTTATTGAAACACTACTTCAACCCTTCTGTTAATTTGTCTGCCTTCTTCAGTCTCGTTTTTAGAAATTGGCTCCATGTCACCCTTCCCGTCAAAAGAAAGCCTTGATGCGCTGATGTTTTTTTCTTTAAGAAAATTTATAACTGTTTGGGCCCGGTTTTTTGAAAGCGCAAGGTTATCTTCTTTCTTCCCAATATTATCGGTATGTCCAATAATATTTGCTCTCACAGCTGGATTGTTAATTAGATAATCTGCAAGTTCGTTTAACTCATTAAACGATGAAGGCAGCAAATCTGCTTTCCCCGATTCAAAAACAATATTTTTAAAAATGTGGGCTTTGCCTGTTTCATACATTTTCTGTGCTTCAATTTCAGAAGGTTTTTGTTCAACAACTTCAACCGGAATTATTTTTTCATCCAAAGGAATTAAAGTAAAATCATCAATAAAATAGTGGGCGTAATTTCTTTTTCCGGGAATTTCAACATTGTAATTCATAATTGCGAATTCTGTTTTTTCGCGATAAACAAAGCAACCGAATGTAAGATACCTTTCTGTACCATCTGCCTCATAAATCTGACTTAACTGCACCCATTCTTCTGAGTTATTGTATCCGGCTTCATTTCTGAAAACCATAGACGGTTTTGAGATTAGAGGTCCGTATTTCTCAAGTCTGAAAGTATCAGAAGAAAAAATGATACAGAAACCTTTCATTGAACCCAACCACTTTGCATCACCACGACTGATGTACAATTCCACTTTATATTTTTTCCCTTTTTCGAGCGGTTTTCTTAATTGAGTTTGAAGGTATTCGCGGTAATTTCTGGTGATACAAATACCTGCATAAGCTTTGCCCGAATGAGGTTCTTGTTTGCCAAAATAATTCCTGCTTGTATTAGATTTTGTACCCTTTGAATCGGCATGATAATAATCACCACCACCCTCCAATACCTGGTTTATCCAATCTGACAGACAATTTTTTCCTTGCCCTATATCAGTAGGCAAAGCTTTGTGTTTTTCAAAATCTGAGTTGGAAAGCAGATTTTCCTGCGCAAACAAATTGCCAGATGCAATAAACAATAGTAGAAAAACGTGTAAATTTTTCATGCTGTAAAGAAGTTCCAAATATCCGATAATTTGAACAAAGATTTATTTTAGTTGTTTTTGTAACATCGGTTACACAGTTTAACCAATACGTATACTATTTTTGAAATTTTAAAACCTATAACAATGAACAAATTCAATCTTTACTTTACAGCAGCAATTTCTGTCGCTCTTTTTCTAAACAGTTGTTCTTCGCAACCAGAACAAAAACAGGAAGTAAGCACAGAAAATGAAGAAGCAAAAATAGATGCGGAAATAAAACCAAGATTATCTGCTTTTGCAGCATTAACGGCAGTTGCAGAAAACCCTGACAATCCGATTACGGATGCAAAAGTAAAGCTTGGTCATGCTTTATATTTTGATACGCGTTTATCAAAAGAAGGAAAAATCAGTTGCAACTCCTGCCACAATCTGGAAACTTTTGGAGTGGATAATTTACCCACCTCACCGGGTGATGCAGGAAAAAATGGCGACCGTAATTCACCTACTGTTTTGAATGCTGCATTGCATACGACACAATTCTGGGACAGCCGTGCAAAAGATGTCGAAGAACAAGCAGGGATGCCTATATTAAATCCCGTTGAAATGGAAATTCCTGATGAGACATTTTTAGTAAAACGTCTTTCCACAGTTCCTGAATACAAGCAACTATTCAACGAAGCTTTTCCGGGAAAAGGAATTACTTATGAAAACATGCGTAAAGCAATTGCTGCTTTTGAGCGCAAGTTGATAACGCCTTCACGTTTTGATAAATACCTTGCAGGTGATAATACTGCGCTAACGCTGGACGAAAAAAAAGGACTAAATAATTTTATAAAAATAGGTTGTACAACCTGTCACAATGGTGTAACTTTAGGTGGAAGCATGATGCAGAAATTTGGTGTTCACCGTGAATACTGGACGCTGACTGAAAGCAAAAAAATTGATGAAGGAAGGGCCGCAGTTACAAAACAGCAAGATGATAAGTATATGTTCAAAGTTCCTTCACTTCGCAACATAGAAAAAACCCATCCATATTTTCATGATGGCAGCGTTGTTGATCTTAAAAAAGCAATTCAGATTATGGCTGTTGCTCAATTAGCTTATCGCATGAGCCCCGAAGAAATAAATTCGGTTGAAGCATTTTTAAAATCGCTGACAGGAGATGTTCCTGCTGAATACAAAAAAGCTCCTGCTCTGTAATTACTGAATCATTCCCGCGGCCACTGTTTCGTTGGTGCCTTCGTCAATAAGAATAAGGCTTCCGGTAATACGGTTAAGGTTGTAGCTGTCTGTGAATAAGGGCTTGGTGGTGCGTAAACGTGCATGGAAAATATCATTCATTTTCACACTCTTGTCTTCTTCCTGTTTATTAAGTGTGTTGATGTCAACCTTGTAATTTATTTCTTTGATAACAGCACGAGCATCATTGCTGGTGTGTTTCAAAAAATATTTTGCACCGGGTTGTGGCGACTTATTATTGAGCCAGCATAACATTGCATCCACGTCTTGTGTGTTTTCAGGTTGATTTCCTTTTTTTACAAGCATATCACCGCGACTAATGTCTATCTCATCTTCCAACGTAATAGAAACTGACATCGGTGCGAAAGCCTCATACAAATCTCCATCCAACGTTGCAATGGATTTTATTTTTGATGTAAAGCCCGAAGGAAGTGCAACAACTTCATCACCCGGTTTAAAAACTCCTCCGGCAATTCTTCCGGCATAGCCGCGGTAATCATGGAACGCATCTGTATGGGGTCGAATAACATATTGAACCGGAAACCGCGCATCTTCATGATTCCAGTCACTGCCGATATGTACATTTTCCAGCGTATTTAAAAGTGGTGAACCTTTGAACCAATCCATGTTAGTGGAACGGTCAACTACATTATCGCCATGCAACGCAGAGATTGGTACAAACTCAATATCCTTAACATCGAGATGCGCAGCAAATTTTTTGTATTCATCAACAATGCGGTTGTAAACTTCTTCACTATAATCCACTAAATCCATTTTGTTTACACATACAATCAAATGTGGAATTTTTAGCAACGATGCTATGAATGAATGGCGACAGGTTTGCTCAATCACACCTTTCCGTGCATCAATTAAAATCAGCGCAAGGTTGGCAGTTGATGCGCCTGTAATCATATTGCGCGTGTACTGAATATGTCCGGGCGTATCGGCAATAATGAATTTGCGTTTAGGTGTTGCAAAGTAGCGATACGCAACATCTATAGTTATTCCCTGTTCACGCTCGGCTCGCAAGCCATCTGTTAAAAGTGAAAGATCAACATGCTGCAATCCTTTTTTTTCGCTGCTTGCTTTTACAGCATCTAACTGGTCTTCAAAAATTGATTTCGAATCATATAATAATCTTCCGATGAGTGTGCTTTTGCCATCATCAACTGAACCTGCGGTTGTAAAACGCAACAACTCCATATCCAAATATCCCTGTGTATCCATTTTAAAAATATCCTGATTTTTTGCGGTCTTCCATTGCTGCTTCACTTCGTCTGTCATCTATTCTGCTGCCTCTTTCTGTTACTCTGGTTGCAGCAACTTCAGCAACAATCTCTTCTACTGAATTTGCGGTGGATAACACTGCACCTGTGCAACTGATATCACCAATGGTGCGAAAACGCACCTGCATTTTTTCTACTTTTTCTGTTGGCTTTAACGGAATAACATTTGCATGCGCATAAATTACTCCGTCTCTAACAAAACATTCCCGTTCGTGTGTGAAATACAAGGAAGGCATTTCAATATTTTCGTGCAGAATGTATTGCCACACATCCATCTCAGTCCAGTTGCTGATTGGAAATACACGAAAGTGTTCGCCAACATTTTTTCTTCCGTTGAAAATATTCCAGAGTTCCGGTCTTTGATTTTTCGGGTCCCACTGACCGAACTCATCGCGGTGTGAAAAGAAACGCTCTTTGGCTCTTGCTTTTTCTTCGTCTCTGCGCGCTCCGCCTATGCAGGCATCGAATTTATATTTTTCAATTGTGTCGAGCAGCGTAACCGTTTGCAAAACATTGCGACTTGCATTGTAGCCTTTTTCTTCTGTCACTCTTCCGCTGTCAATACTTTCCTGAACCGAACCAATGAGCAATTGTGCTCCGTATTTTTTTGCAAGATTGTCACGGTAAATAAGTGTCTCCTCAAAGTTGTGTCCGGTATCAACATGTACTAAAGGAAACGGAATGTTAGCTGGAAAAAATGCTTTGCGTGCCAGATGAAAGCAAACAATACTGTCCTTGCCTCCCGAAAAAAGCAGTGCCGGTTTTTCAAACTGTGCAGCCACTTCACGAATCACAAAAATGGATTCGGATTCTAATTCTTTTAAGTGTGAAAGTTTATACGAATTCATTTCTATAATTCAATCTTTGGCAAAATGTGTTCAAGAATTTCATTTACACAGATTTCTAAACTCTGTAAATGTGTATTCAATGTTAATTCAGGATTAACAGGTGTTTCGTAAGGCGAGTCAATTCCCGTGAAATTTTTTAGTTCGCCTTTGCGCGCTTTTTTATACAAGCCTTTTACATCACGTTCTTCGCAAACTTCTAAAGGACAATTTACAAATACCTCCACAAATTCTTCGCCCAGCAATTCGCGCACAATGTTTCTGTCACTTGCAAAAGGAGAAATAAAAGCAGCTATAACAACTGCTCCCGAATCAACAAACAGTTTGGCAACCTCACCTGTTCTGCGGATATTTTCTTTGCGGGCTTCTTCGGTAAAGGATAAATCTTTATTCAAACCGGTTCTTAAAATATCTCCGTCTAATGTATAGGTGTGAATATTTTTTGCAAAAAGTTGTTGCTCCAGCTCAACGGCAATAGTTGATTTTCCGGCACCCGAAAGTCCGGTAAGCCACACGGCAAGTCCTTTGTGGCCTTTTAATTTATTGCGTTCTCTTTTACTGATGTATTTCATCGGGGCTGCAAAAATATAAAATCTACTGAATGGGTAGAGTTTATGATTTTGATTTGTTTCTATACATTTACCTTTCAGTTTTACCAATATATTTAAGTATGAAATTAAACTCTACTCTCGTTCTCATTTGTTATTCTGCTGCTGCACTTGCTCAAAATCAGGTTCCGGTTATTTCAAACGTTTCGGTTGTTGCGCCCTGGAACACAGGGCAAGTATTGATTGACTACGATGTTGCTGATAACGAAAATGATAACGTTGACATCAAAATTGCATTTTCTGCTGACGGTGAAAACTATGTTGTTTCAAGCGGAACAGTAACTGGCGATGTTGGTTTTCCAATTGTTCCCGGAACAGGAAAACACATTATCTGGAATTACGATACCATCAGCAACGTGACTAATTATTCTATCCGACTAATCGCTGATGACCGACAAGTTCCAAATATACAGGACATTGTTGACCAGGTAGACAGTGTGCTTTTGCGTAACGATTTAGAATTTGTTGCTTCGGGTATACGTCATTATTCTGCTAACCCAACACATCTGGAAGCAGTGAAAGACACCATTGAACAAAGGTTTCAAGATGCAGGACTAAATGTTTACCGACAGGATTTTCAACGCGCAGGTTATACCGGACAAAACATCATCGGAAAAAAAGCAGGATTAGGAAGTGAGGCTAATACCTTTATAGTGGATGCACATTTTGATACAGTGAGCGATGCACCCGGTGCAGACGACAATGGCTCAGGTGTAGTTGGCTTCTTACAAGCTTTGCGGGTTTTAGCTCCTTATAATTTTGAAAAAACTATTAAGTTCATCGGTTTTGATTTTGAGGAAAGCGTTGGTGTAGCGGGCACTTACGGCAGTCTGGTTTATACACAAAGTCAAATTCCAAGTTGGGAGGTAATTGAAGGCGTTGCCAATTACGAGATGATTGGTTACTACACCAACGAAGTAAACTCGCAACAAATTCCGTTTGGGTTTGCGTTTTTATTTCCCGACCAATATGCAGAAGTAATTGCAGACAGCTCACGCGGAAATTTTTTAATTAATGCAGGCGATACCGAGTCTTCAGCTTTTACTGCTGCATTTGACTCCCTATCCGGTATCTATGTTCCCGCATTGAAAATTACTTCGATTGTATTGCCTAACAATGGGCTGATTTCAGCTGATTTTCGCAGAAGCGACCATGCCAATTTCTGGGACCTTGATGTTCCCGCGCTGTTGCTTACTGATGGAGCCAACTTCCGAAACCTTGATTACCACACGCCAAACGATACAGTAGGAAAACTGAATTTCACGTTTATGAGTAACATTGTTAAAGGCACGGTTGCAACCATTGCAACGCTTGCAGGCTTGCAACACAGCTCCTACTTCGATGCCGGAAATATTATTGCTTCTGTTCCTGAATCAAATTTTGTGTGCGATGTGCAGGTGTTTCCAAATCCGGTGAAAAATAAACTGACGGTAAAAGCAGGCGATTGTTTTCAGCAAGGATTTAACCTTACGGTAGTTGATGTGCAGGGCAAATTAGTGAAAAGTGAAAAAGTTGCGGCCAACTCACAAAACGAAATTTTATTTTCAACTATTCCTTCGGGAAATTATTTTGTGGTGATGGAAGATGGTGGGAAGAGGAGTGTGAAGAAGGTGGTGGTGGAGTAATTACTCGTCCTGCTTCTTTGTTCTCAGCACTGCGGTTTTGCAGTAGCGACAAAAATCTGTCAGCACTTTATCGCTGTTATCCACAATTATTTTTTCGTCTTCACTTCCTGCGGGTGTGAAAAATAAATGTTGATAGGAAAATCCTACTACAAGAAAACCTGCTGGTGTTCCGTGTATTTCAGAAAATCCGCGCTGCATTTCTTTTTCGCAATTAGGGCATTTCATGTTGTTGAGTTTTTTGTTTTTTTCCTCTCACTAATATCCAAATCCCCAGCACCACAAACGGAATACTGAGTATCTGT
>CANJWH010000009.1 GCA_947478465.1 Bacteroidota bacterium | reverse complement strand
TTTGCTTCTTTCAAAGTTTTTGGCCCCGGAGCAAGAACATCATTTACAATAACAATAATTGTCTGCCCGTCTTTTTTCAATGTTTGGGTAGTATTTTTTGTCCATTTTACTTCGTCAAGATAATCATTCTCATCTTTAATGTATTTCCCTACTTCAACTTTCAGATTCAGCTTTGAAGTTTTGTTCATGTCTGCAAGTATTTCATCAGAAGTTTTACCAGCATCAATCATTTTCTTAGTTGCAGTTGCTACCGAATCATTCCTGCAAATAAAGAGTTTAGCATCTAAACGCTCTTCCCACTGGAATTTATCTTTATTAGCTTCATAGAATTTTTGCAAACCAACTGTATCTATTTGTGCTTTCTTCCACACTTTTTGCTCCATGTGATTAAAAAGAAGAATACCATCACGGTACTCATTTAACAACATACGGTAATCTGTATATTTTGATGACAGTTTGCTTTCTTCATATTTAATCAACTCTTCTTCAATAAACTGTTTATACATATTATCAACATAGCTCTGTATCTCAGCTTTAGGTCGTTTTGCCTGATGCGAAGCAAGGTAATCAGCAAAACCTTTTTGCGTGAATTTCACACCACCTAGATTAAATATTTCTTTTTCCATGCCTTTGGCTTTATCAGCACTCCATTTTCCATTGAAAATGTTAGTATCAACAACAGAATAAAATTCTTCTTTTGCTTTTGGAACATCTTTGAATTTATATTCCGCTTTTATTTTATTAATAACAGCAGTGCGACTCATTTGTGAACGTGAATCTTTTGAAATCTTTTGCTTCAGTTCTCCTTCCAACTCTTTAAATTCGGGCAAACCTTTTTTGTCTAATAATTTAATGATGTGCCAACCGTAATCTGTTTTAACAGGTTTGCTGTAATCGCCTTTATTTTTAAGTGCAAATGCTGCAGATTCAAACTCAGGCACCATTTGTCCTGAACCAAACCAATTTAATTCACCACCTTTTTTAGAATTTGATTTGTCGTCAGAAAACTGTTTACACAAATCACCAAAATCTCCACCAGCCTGAAGTTTTGTGTAAATTTCATTCGCTTTTGCTTCAGCAGCATCAGTTACTTGTTTGCCTGAATCTTTCAGTGCTTTAATCATTATATGAGCTACTTTAACTTCGCCTTGTGAAGGGCGCTTGTCAACTACTTTAATAATATGGTATCCAAACTTGGTGCGTACAGGTTGTGAAATTTCTCCAACCGGTGTATTATAAGCACCATTTTCAAATGGGTAAATCATTCTCATAGATGTGAAGTAACCTAAATCACCATTATTATCTTTAGCTGATGGATCCTCTGAAAGATCTTTTGCCAGTTTACCAAAATCTTCCCCTTTTATAACGCGTTTGCGTATTTCATTGATTTTATTCCAAGCTGCCAGTGTGTCTTTAGGCAAAGCTTCAGCAGAAACCTTAACAAGTATGTGACTTGCACGTACATCTGTTTTCATGCGCTCATAAGCTTCCTTAATAAGATTCTCTGTAACTGCTTTGTCAGTAAGATAAGGTTGTGCTAATTGCTTTTGGTATCCGCTGAATTCCTGTTTAAAAGCCTTTGCTGTATCCATTCCTGCATCAACAGCCTCTTTTACTTTCAATTTAAAATTGATGTAAAGTTCCATGTAATCAGCCGGTGACTTCTTATCAATTGCTGCTCCATTAGAATTATTCTTGTTATAAACGTAAAGAAAATCGGATTTGGTAACCGGTTCGCCCGCCACTGTAAGAATTACAGGCTCACCTTTTTGTGCAAAAGATGAAAAGGAAATTGCTGCTGCAATTGCTGTAAAAATTAATTTTCTGGTCTTCATATTTAATTTGTAACTTGTTTGGTTATTATTGATAATTTTTCTGTCCGACAATTTATATTCGATTTGACATTCGATATTTTTCTTGTTTTTACCTGCTATAGTTAGGCGCTTCGCTGGTAATGGTAATACCATGTGGATGGCTTTCAACTATGCCAGCGCTTGAAATGCGAATGAATTTTGATTTCTGCAAATGCTCAATGTTGCTTGCACCGCAATAGCCCATTCCTGCACGCAGTCCTCCAATCATTTGATATATCACTTCTGATAAATTTCCTTTAAACGGAACACGACCGACAATTCCTTCAGGAACTAATTTCTTAATATCATCTTCTGCATCCTGGAAATAACGATCTTTCGAACCTTTCTGCATGGCTTCAATTGAACCCATTCCGCGGTAGTTTTTAAACTTTCTACCTTCAAAAATTATGGTTGTTCCAGGTGATTCTTCAACTCCGGCAAATAATGACCCGGCCATAATTGTATTTGCTCCGGCAGCAAGTGCTTTCACTAAATCACCTGTAAAGCGTATTCCGCCATCTGCAATTACAGGAACTCCTGAACCTTTAAGTGCTTTAGCTACTTCATAAACCGCTGTTAGCTGAGGAACACCAACACCTGCAATAACCCGCGTTGTACAAATTGAGCCCGGACCTATACCAACTTTTACTGCATCGGCACCTGCTTTCACTAAATCTCTTGCTGCCTCACCTGTAGCAATATTTCCTACAATAACCTGCAATTTAGGATATGCTTTCTTAACCTTTTTCAGCATATCAATAACACCTTTTGAATGTCCATGAGCTGTATCAATCACTATTGCATCAACACCAATTTTATAAAGAGCATCTACACGCTCCATTGTATCAGCAGTAACACCAACAGCAGCAGCTACACGCAATCTTCCAAAGTCGTCTTTACAAGCACTTGGTTTAAGTTTAATTTTGATAATATCTTTGTAGGTAATAAGTCCAACTAATTTGCCTGCCTTATTTACAACGGGCAGTTTTTCAATCTTGTATTTCTGTAAAATCGATTCAGCTTTTTGCAAATCTTTTACATCTGTAACGGTAATAAGATTTTCGCTGGTCATTATCTCACGCACCGGACGGCTCATACGTTTTTCAAAGCGCAAATCGCGATTGGTAACAATTCCAACAAGCTTATTATTCTTATCAACTACAGGAATTCCACCTATTTTAAATTCTTTCATGATGCCAAGCGCATCGGCAACAATGGCTGTTTCAGGAAGCGTTACGGGATCTTGAATCATTCCACTTTCAGAACGCTTTACTTTCCTTACTTCGTTTGCCTGTGCCTCAATACTCATATTCTTATGCAGCACACCTATACCGCCTTCCTGCGCCATAGCTATAGCCATAGCTGCTTCGGTAACAGTATCCATTGCCGCAGAAACAATAGGAACATTAATACGGATTTTTTTTGTGAACTGAGTTGACACGTTCACATCTCTAGGCATAACTTCTGAATATGCAGGTACTAGCAGCACATCATCGTATGTTAATCCTTCGCCAAGAAATTTGTTTGAATCAGTTGCCATAGTTGAATTTTTCTTTGGATAAAAATTCGCGCAAAAGTAATAAAAAATGAATGACTAAAATGTTAATTGTCACTCCATAAAATTTATGCAAACGGAAGTAAAATGTGGTTCAAAGTGCCAATTTTAAGGTTGAATGAAAAATAAATTTGCATTTGAACAATAAAATGTCTTACCTTTTGAACAAATTTCACACATAGATGAACGTGTTTAACCCTAAAAATTAAAAACGTATGAAGAAGATAATTGTCCCCCTTGATTTCTCAGAAGATTCTGTGAATGCACTTGATTTTGCTGTTAGTGTAGCAAAAAAAACAGATACTGATATTATGATGATTAATGTGGTTAAAACCTCTCGTTTTGACTTCTTTAAAGGCGTAGAGAATGTTGCAACAAAAGGTGATTTTGAAACGCTGATGAGTAAATATGGCGAATTCAGTTCACGAATTCAATATAAAATAAGGAAAGGAAAAGTTTACAGGGAAATAGTTGAACAAGCTATTGAAGACAAGGCCTTTCTTATCATCATGGGATCGCACGGTGTTTCAGGGTTTGAGGAAGTTTGGATTGGAAGCAATACTTTCCGTGTAGTGAGTGAAGCTCCATGTCCTGTAATTACTCTTAGAAAAGAGTTTCAGAAACGAAGCATTGATAAAATTGTTTTGCCTATCGATACCACTTTCGAATCCCGTCAAAAAATTCCAATGACGGTTGAAATAGCCAAACTATTTGATGCTGAAATTCATGTTCGTGGAGTTTGTATTAATGAAGTTGAAAACGAATTGGTAAAGGTTAAGAAGTATGTCTCTCAAACGAGAGAAGTTATAGAAAAACAGGGCGTTCATAAAATTGTGGAAAGCGTTGTAGAGGGTAAGAATAAATCCAAAATGGCTTTGGAATATGCAAAGGATATAAATGCTGATTTAGTGAGCATTATGACAGAGCAGGAAGAAGACTTTTCACTCAATCTAATGGGAAGCTATGCTCAATATATGGTTCACCATTCAAGTATTCCTATTCTTGCTTGTCATCCTCGTGAGGATTTGGTGGTGAAGACCTTCCTTAAATAAGTTTTATTCATTCGTTATTCTTTGCAGAAAAACTTTGCGTTCTTTGCAAAAAGGATTTCTATTCTATGAGTAAAGTTTACGACTATATAGTCATCGGTTCCGGCTTTGGAGGAAGTGTTTCCTCTATGCGCTTGTCTGAAAAAGGTTACAGCGTTGCAGTTCTTGAAAAAGGCAAGAAATACGAAACAAAAGATTTTCCAAAAAACAACTGGAACTTAAGGAAATACTTATGGATGCCTTTTTTAAGATGCTTTGGCATTCAAAAACTCACTGTCTTTAAAGAAGCATTTATCTTAAGTGGTGTTGGAGTTGGTGGAGGAAGCCTGGTGTATGCAAACACGCTGATGCAGCCCGATGATAAATTATACAACAATAAGGTCTGGTCGCATTTCAAAGACTGGAAAAATACGCTCGCACCTTTCTATGACAAAGCACGATTTATGCTCGGTGTAGTGCGAAACCCTAAATTCTATGAGGCTGATAATGTATTGCGTGAAATTGCCAGAGACATGGGCAAAGAGAGTTCATTCGAAGGTGTAAATGTGGGAGTATATTATGGCGACACAAAGAAATTTACAGACCCCTATTTTAAAGGATTAGGACCTGAAAGACGCGGCTGTATTGAATGTGCTGAATGTATGGCAGGCTGCCGTCACTATGCAAAAAACACACTTGACAAAAACTATTTGTGGTTTGCTCAAAAATTCGGGACTGAAATTTTTGCTGAAACTCTTGTAGAAAAAGTTGAATTTATAAATAATGTTTACCATGTACACACTGTAAAAAGTACAGCATGGATAAAATGGAAAAAAACAATTTATCAATCAAAAGGGATTGTATTCAGCGGAGGTGTTTTAGGTACAATGGATTTACTTTTAAAACAGAAATTTAAATATAAAACGCTTGAAAAGCTTTCAGATAAATTAGGATATAACCTGCGCACCAATTCAGAATCACTTTGTGGAATAAGCGATTCTGACCGCAAACTTAATGAGGGTGTAGCCATTACTTCTATTTTCAATCCTGACGAGCATACACATATTGAAGTAGTGAAATTTGGTGAAGGTTCAAACTCAATGAAGCTACTGGCAACATTGGCTACAGGAAAAGGAAGCCCATTTGTAAGAACATTAAAGATGTTGGGCAATGTTTTAATTAGTCCTTTAAAATATTTCAGGTTGTTATTTGGGCCAAATTGGTCAACCAACACTGTAATTCTATTGGTAATGCAAACGCTTGATAACTCTATGCGAATGGCTTACAGCAGAATAAGAGGTGTATATATGAAAAATGACGGACCGGAGAAGGTTCCGGCATATATTGAAAGCGGACAAAACGTAATGCATCGCTTTGCAAAAAAAGTAAACGGTACGGCAGGGAACGGAATTCTTGAAGTGATGTTTGACTTAACAACAACAGCACACATCATGGGAGGTTGCCCAATGGGGGCAAACATTAACGAAGGAGTTGTTAACCCCGAGTTTAAAGTTTTTGGTTACCCCGAAATGTATGTATTAGACGGCTCAATTATTCCCTGCAATTTAGGTGTAAATCCAAGTTTGACCATAACAACATTGAGTGAATATGCTATGAGTCATATCCCTAAAAAACAAGGCGTAGAAAGGGAAACGTTGGATGAAATGCTTTCATCAAAAAGCACAAATCAATAATTGAAATTATTTCGCAATCGAATTAGCTGATGAAAAAAGCAATCCTTTTATATCTATTACTTGCAATTATTACTCCATCACTACGTGCAGATAGTCTGGATAATTCATTAGATTCAATTAAACCAAACTCTTTATTAAATAAACCTGCAAAAGTTTATGTCTTTGATGTAAAAGAAGAAATAGGGCCTTCTATCTGGAGAAAGATGGAGAAGGCTTTCAAGCAGGCAGAAGAGTTAAAATCCGACTTAATTCTCCTGCATATGAATACCTATGGAGGCGCAGTTGTGCAAGCTGATTCTATGCGTACAAAAATTCTTCATTCTGCAATTCCTGTATATGTATTTATTGATAATAACGCAGCTTCTGCAGGTGCCCTTATTGCTATTTCATGCGATAGTATTTATATGCGCACGGGTGCAAACATTGGTGCAGCAAGTGTAGTAAACGAAAATGGCGAAGTGCTTCCTGATAAATACCAAAGTTATATGCGAAGCACTATGCGCTCAACAGCAGAAGCTACAGGTCGCAATCCAAATATTGCTGAAGCAATGGTTGACCCGAGAATTTACATTGAAGGAATTAATGATTCTGGTAAGGTTTTGACCTTTACCGCAAAAGAAGCAATTGAACATAATTTCTGTGAAGGTATGGGCGAAAATATTGATGAAGTTCTGAAACTTGCACATATTGAAAAGTATGAAATCACACGATATGAACCAACTCAACTTGACAACATTATTGGCTGGCTAATAAGTCCTGCTGTAAGCGGAGTTTTAATCATGCTTATTATAGGTGGAATTTATTTTGAAATACAGGCTCCCGGTCTTGGTTTAGCAGGATTAGCAGCACTTGTAGGCGCGTTACTTTATTTTGCTCCACTATATTTAGAAGGCTTAGCAGCCAATTGGGAAATACTTGTATTCTTTATAGGTCTTATTTTACTGGCAATTGAAATCTTTGTTATTCCTGGCTTTGGAGTGGCTGGAATTTCAGGAATTATCCTGATTGTTTCTTCATTGATACTAAGTTTGGTTGGAAATGTTGGTTTTGATTTTAATCCCGTAAGTGCTTCACGCGCAACAGAAGCTGTACTCATCGTTTTTACTGCTCTTCTCATTGCAATTCCGCTTTCAGTTTTTATTGGTTTCAAATTTCTGAACAGCAGTTTTTTTGGACGACTTGCCTTAAATACTGTTCAGGAAAGTTCAAAAGGTTATACTTCTGTTGATGTTGTAGCAGGAAACAACCTTGTAGGTAAAACCGGAACAGCATTTACCGTTTTGCGACCTTCCGGAAAAATATCTATTGAAGGGGAAATTTATGATGCAACAGCTTTGACAAGCTATATTGAAAAAGGCGATACTATTAAAGTAGTGAAATTTGAAACCGCACAAGCTGTAGTAGTGAAACTATAACCTGATTTATTTTTTTAATTTTTTCAATTCGCGTTTCAATTCCTTTTCCGAACCCGCTATAAGTTCTGCAAGTCTTTCAAGTTTTACTTTAAGTAAATTCTGATCACAATTTTTTTCGTCCACTAGTTCAATTTCATCTGCAATTTGAAGAGGCTCATTCATCCCCATCATTCCAAACGAAGATTTTATTTTGTGTGCAGTGCGTTTTAATTTTTCAAATTCAAGTTTCTTAAAACTGACTTTCATTTCCTTCAACATCAGAGGCGTGTTTCGCAAATAAATTTCAATCATTTCAGCCATAAACACATCATCTCCACCAGTAAGTTCTTTCAAAGATTGAGTGTTAACAAAAGAATCAGAATTATTTTCCTGATGATAATGCTGTTTGCTTTCATTACCAGTCAGTGTCAAAATTTTATGCAACAACTCACCCTGCTTAAAAGGTTTTGATAGATAATCATTCATGCCAGCTTCAAAACATTTTTTGCGTTCTTCAACCAATGCATCTGCGGTCATTGCCATTATTGGAACTTGTGCTTTTTTCGCATCACGATACTTCCTTATTCTACGCGTAGTTTCAAATCCGTCCATTTCCGGCATCTGCATATCCATAAGAATAATGCTGTATTCGTTCTGCTTAAACAACTCAAACCCTGCTTTGCCATTTGGAGCTATATCAAGGTCAGCCTTCCATTGTTTGCGTATAATTTTATCAACTAAACGTTGATTCATTTCATTGTCTTCGCACAACAGAATTTTCATGCCATTCAGGTCAACATTCTCTGCAGGTGCAATTACTTTATTAATGAGTACAATGTCTTCATCACTTGCTTTTTCAAACTCCAGAGTAAAGCTGAATAACGTTCCTGTTCCTTCATTGCTTTTAAGGCTAAGTGTCCCTCCCATTAGTTTTACTAATTGATCAACTATGGAAAGACCTAGTCCCGTTCCTCCATACTTGCGGGTAGTATCACTGCTTGCCTGAGTAAAACTCTGAAATACCATCTCCAGTTTATCTTTCGGAATTCCAATACCTGTATCTTCAACTTTAAATTGAATGATACAGCGATTTTCTGCTATACTCTTTAATTCTGCACTTACTTCAATCCAGCCTTTTGAAGTAAATTTCATAGCATTGCTTACCAGATTAATAAGCACCTGATCTAATCGCACCGCATCACCAATCAATGCTTCCGGTATTTTGTGGTCAATATTGAAGATGAGTTTTACGTTTTTCTGTTTCGCTTTCAGCGCAAATAGACTCTTTACCGTTTTAATCACTTCCGGAAAGCTAAAAAGAGTGTGTTCAATGTTAAGTTTCCCGGCTTCAATTTTTGAAAAATCAAGAATATCGTTAATGATAACGGTTAGATTATCTCCAGCCTGACGAATAGCACTCACACTGTCTTGCTGATCACTATTGAGTTTACTGCGCATCAGCAATTCAGTAAAACCAATTATTGAATTCATTGGTGTACGAATTTCATGACTCATATTTGCAAGAAATTGTTCCTTCACTTTTGCCGATTGTTCGGCCATATTTTTTGCATGAACTAATCTAAACTCTGTTTTCTTTTTTTCGGTAATATCATTAACAATTTCAATATGCTTTCCTTTAAGCTCATTTTCTTCCTTAACGGGGGTATTGACAATTGATATCCAAAAAGGTCTTCCGCTTTTGTGATAATTGAGTATTTCTATATAATACGGTTCCTTTTCTTCCTGTTTTTTACGGGCATAGGCAATAGTTTCCATATTAGAGTTAGGCCCTAACAGAAGTGAACTGGGAGTTTTTCCTAAAATTTCTTCCGATGTATATCCTGTAATTCTTGTAAAACCATCATTTACCCATTCCACATTCCCGTCCGAGTTTGAAATAAGAACTCCATTTTCTGTATTCTTTGCGACCAGTGATAGCTTATTAATTTCCTGATTTTTCCTTTTCTCTTCTGTGATATCATGTCCAATTCCAAGAAAACCCGATATTTCTTTATTATCATTATAAAGTGATGTGATAGATAGTAAAACCGGAAAACGAGATCCGTCTTTACGAATATATGTCCACTCACGCTCATCGGGAATACCGGTATGTTTTGTTTTAGCAACAAACGTTTCAAAACCGGGTTGTATATTCAACTTCAATTCACGATTTAATTCTTCTGTTCTTCTAACAACTTCATTTTTGTCATGTATGGGTTGAGGTGTTAATTTGCCAATCATTTCTTCCGCACTATAACCCAACAATTGTTCAGCAGTTTTATTAAAAGTCATTATTACTCCATTAGGATCGGTAGAAATAATGGAAAAGTTAGCACTATTAAGAACCGCATTATTTATAGCGTTTGCTTTAATCAGATTGCTTTCCAGTTCTTCCTGAGCAGTGAAATCTTTGGCAACGGCATATATCATTCCTGTTTCGGGGTCAGACGCACAGGTCCAATCAAGAATTTTCAGAGAACCATCTTTGCAATAGTACCGATTTCTGAAATTAATAGTTGGCTTGCCTTTTGAAAGCCTTTCTACTTCATTCAATGTTGCCGGTAAATCATCAGGATGAATAAATTCAAGAAAAGGTTTTGAAATAAGTTCTTGACGGCTATAGCCTAATACTTTTTCAAATGAAGGATTTAGCTCTTTAAAATATCCATCCGTACCTGCAATGCAGAGCATATCAAATGAGAGCGAAAAAAATTTCTCGTACTCGGCAGAAAAATTGAGTTTATTTTCTTTGGACTGAGGCATTCCTTTTTGCTGATTAACGCCCCTTCGGTTTTACAAAATATTTAAACGCCTTACCAAGCCATCTTTATTGGATCGGCTCACAGGAATAAGCTTTTCGTTCAAGACAATGGTATTTTCTTCAATGGTGTTGATTTTATCAAGCCTTACAATGTAGGAGCGATGTACACGCATAAAATCTGCAGAAGGCAATTTACTTTTAATTGCCTTCATAGTTGAAAGCACTGTATATCGGGCGGTTTTAGTATAAATATTCACATAATCCGAAAAGGCTTCTATGTAATAGATATTAGGCAAATCTAGTTTTACTAATTTAAAATCCTGTTTTATCAGAAGCGAATTACTTCCTTCACTTTTAACATTTTCGTATATCTGACGAGCTTTTTCAACAGCTCTCATATAACGTGCAAACTGAACAGGCTTTAACAGATAATCTGTAACATTATACTCGAATGCATCAACAGCATATTCTTTCTTTGAAGAAACAATAATAACCTGACAGGCTACATCTACATTTCTTATAAATTCAATACCACTCATCTCGGGCATTTCAACATCCAGAAACATTAAATCAATCTGGTTATCGCGGATTATTTTTTGCGCCTCAACAGCATCTTTACACTCAGCTACAAGATTGAGAAAATCACTGCGCTCAACACATTTTTTAAGTGCTGCTCTTGAAAGTTCATCGTCATCAACTATTATACAATTCATTTTGTGGTTATTTATTATTTAACAAAAATGCCGCGTCTGCGGCATTTTAAAAATCATTTTCCTACTCCTTCAACATTTAACTCAATACACCAGTGACCTGCTACACGGTTATTATACATATACAATTCAAATTTTACTTTCGGTCCTTTTTTGGCTTCATAGCCTACCAGTTTTCTGAAGTTGGTGTCTTCAAGATACAAATCATTGGTTTTATCTTTATCCATCAGTTTCCATTCAGGACTTGATGCAAAACAGGATTTTATTTTTTCTTTATAACTTTCAAATTCCTGAACCAGTTTAGCTTCAGGAACATCACCTTTAACAGTGCTTGTTGCTATCAACTCTTCGTAAGCAGGGTATTCCTGACTGTCGTTTACATAACCTTTATCTTTTCCTAAATGAGCGGTTGAAACAAAGAATGGACGGGCTACTCCTGAAATCTGTTTTGATGTTGCTTCACCTCGTAGACCTGTAAATTGTGTATTTCCTGCCTCAACAATTTTTTTAAGGTTGGCACACAAATCTTCCTGCGCAAAAGCAAAGGTAAAAACTGCAAAAAATGAAAGGATGCTTAAAACTGTTTTCTTCATACTTTTCAGAATGGTTCTTTTTAGGGTTCACAAAAGTAAGTGTTTTATTGAAATAGATGTAATTTTTCTTGAACGAAACAAATACAAAGCCATAATTTGATAAGCAGGCTATTTGTCTATATTTGCAGCCGCTTAAAAAAAGCATTAGAAAAACGGATGGAAACTACCATGAAGAAGATACAAATGGTTGACTTGAAAATTCAGTATGAGCATATCAAAACTGAGGTAGATGCAGCCATTCAAAATGTGATTAATAACACAACATTTATTAACGGTCCGGAGGTAAAATCTTTTCAGGCTGAACTTGAGAAATACCTGGGCGTAAAACATGTTATTCCCTGCGCCAATGGTACAGATGCATTGCAAATAGCCATGATGGCTTTAAATCTGCAACCGGGTGATGAGGTAATTACTGCTAACTTTACTTACGTAGCAACAGCTGAAGTTATTGCGTTACTGAAATTAACTCCGGTATTGGTAGAAGTAAATCCCGATACGTTTAACATTGACCCAGCTGCGATTGAAAAAGCAATAACTCCAAAAACCAAAGCCATAGTTCCTGTTCACCTTTACGGACAATGTGCCGACATGGAACCCATTATGGAGATTGCCCGCAAGCACAACCTGTTTGTGATTGAAGATGTGGCGCAGGCTATTGGCGCTGATTATACCTTTGCTGATGGCAAAAAAGCAAAAGGCGGAACTATAGGAACTGTAGGCTGCACTTCTTTTTTTCCTTCAAAAAATCTAGGTTGTTATGGAGATGGCGGTGCCATGTACACCAATGATGATAAACTTGCTGCTCGCTTACGCATGATTGCCAACCACGGACAATCAGTTCAATACATACATGATGATATTGGCGTGAACTCGCGCCTTGACAGTATACAAGCAGCTGTATTGCGAGTTAAACTGAAACACCTTGATCAATATGCCGCAGCACGTAACAAAGCAGCAGACTTTTATGACAAAGCATTCGCAGGAAATTCTAAAATTAAAACACCTGCACGTGCTAAGAATTCAACGCATGTTTTTCACCAATACACTTTGGTGTTAAATGGTGTTGACCGCACACAACTGAAAGAATATTTAGCATCAAAAGATATTCCGGCAATGATTTATTATCCAAAACCATTGCATCACCAGAAAGCTTATGCTAATCCGATGTTTAAAGATGAGAATTTCCCTATTACAGTTCAACTATGTAAGAATGTAATCTCATTACCAATGCATACCGAAATGGATGAAGAAATTCTTTCTTACATCACTTCTTCTGTTTTAGAATTCGTAAATAAATAGTGCTTCGGCTAGGCTCAGCATGACAAACAAATTGACAAATTAATAACATGAACATAGCAGTTGTAGGAACAGGATACGTTGGATTGGTTACCGGAACTTGTTTTGCCGAAACAGGAAACAATGTTACCTGTGTAGATATTGATGTGGAGAAAGTCCGCAAAATGAAAGACGGCATTGTGCCGATATATGAACCACATCTTGATGTGATTTTTGAGCGCAACATCAAACAAGGTCGTTTAACATTTACTACCAATCTTGCTGAAGCAATTGAAAATGCAAAAGTTATTTTCCTTGCGCTGCCTACACCTCCGGGTGAAGATGGTTCTGCAGACCTTTCCTATATTTTAGGTGTTGCGGATGATTTGGGCAAGCTCATTAAAGATTACAAAGTTATTGTTGACAAGAGCACAGTACCGGTTGGAACGGCAGAGAAAGTTCGCGTGGCCATTGCAAAAAATGCAAAGGTCGAATTTGATGTGGTAAGCAACCCTGAATTTTTGCGCGAGGGTTTTGCTGTAGATGATTTTATGAAACCCGACCGCGTTGTTATAGGTTGTAGTTCTGAAAAAGCTCAGCATATTATGGGTGACCTCTTCAAACCTTATGTGCGTCAGGGAAATCCGGTGATATTTATGGACGAGAAAAGTGCCGAGCTTACTAAATATGCTGCTAATGCTTTTCTTGCCACCAAGATTACGTTTATGAACGAGATTGCTAACCTCTGCGAGTTGCTTGGTGCTGATGTTGACAAAGTGCGCATAGGCATTGGGTCTGACGACCGCATTGGAAAACGTTTCCTTTTTCCCGGCATTGGTTATGGCGGAAGCTGTTTCCCTAAAGATGTACAGGCCATTGCAAAATCGGCAAGTGATGTGGGCTACAACTTTGCACTATTGCAGGCTGTGATGGAAGTAAACGAAAAACAGAAAACCATTATTGTTCCTAAAATTCTTGAATACTTTGGTGGTAATTTAAAAGGAAAGAAAATTGCGCTGTGGGGTTTAGCCTTCAAGCCCGATACCGATGATATCCGCGAAGCACCTGCACTTTATATTATTGAAGAATTGCTGAAAGCCGGTGCTGAAGTAACCGCCTTTGACCCCGAGGCCATGAACAATGTAAAGAAGCTATTGGGAACAAAAATCAACTTCACCGAAAACCATTATGATGCACTTAATGGTGCTGATGCGCTGGTAATAGCAACCGAGTGGCAGCTTTTCCGCAATCCTGATTTTGATAAAATTACTGCAGCGTTGAAAAACAAAGTAATTTTTGACGGACGCAACCTCTACGATAATCAATCCATGAAAGAACTTGGCTACACCTATTACAGTATAGGACGCGAAGCTGTAAATACCCTTGTAAATGTCTGAAAGAAAAAGAGTACTCATTACGGGAGCCGCGGGCTTCCTTGGTTCACACCTGTGCGACCGGTTTATTAAAGAAGGATACCATGTTATAGGCATGGACAACCTTATTACCGGCAGCTTGAGCAACATCGAGCACCTGTTTAAACTCGAGCAGTTTGAGTTTTATCACCACGATGTTTCTAAGTTTGTGTTTGTGCCGGGCAAGCTGGATTATATTCTGCACTTTGCTTCGCCTGCAAGTCCTATTGATTACCTGAAAATTCCTATCCAGACTTTGAAAGTTGGTTCACTGGGAACTCATAACCTGCTTGGTTTGGCCCGCGCCAAAAAAGCACGTATGCTTATTGCTTCTACTTCTGAAGTGTATGGCGACCCGAATGTGCATCCGCAGAACGAGGATTACTGGGGCAATGTAAACCCTATTGGTCCGCGCGGTGTATATGATGAAGCCAAGCGTTTTCAGGAAGCTATTACCATGGCTTACCACACCTACCACCAACTGGAAACGCGCATTATCCGTATCTTTAATACCTACGGACCACGCATGCGCTTGGACGATGGTCGCGCCCTTCCTGCCTTTATGGGACAAGCCCTGCGAGGACAAGACATCACTGTTTTTGGTGATGGCAGCCAAACACGTTCATTCTGTTATGTAGATGACTTGGTGGAAGGTATTTACCGCCTGCTTTTAAGCGATTACGCTAACCCTGTAAACATAGGCAACCCCGATGAAATTACCATCAAACAATTTGCTGAAGAAATTATTGCGCTTACAGGCACCAAACAAAAAATAATCTACAATCCGCTGCCAACAGACGACCCTAAACAACGCAGACCCGATATTACCCGCGCCAAAGAAATACTTGGCTGGGAGCCCAAAGTTCAACGTAAAGAGGGATTAAAAATAACGTTCGATTATTTTAAAAACCTGCCTGAGTTTAAGTAAAAAAATAAGAAAGATTAAAATAAGAAAGGCGCAGTTGCGCCTTTCTTATTTTACCAAAACTCATCTTGTATATCAACTGATAAACAGGGTTAATTGACGAAAATAATCGGTGAAAAACAATAGTTGTTTATCTGTTTTATATCATTTAGGTTTGCACGTTAAATTTCAAAAACCACAATGCAAAAACTTTATACACTACTCGCTCTAACTCTTGTTTCCTGTTTCTTAAATCAGGCTTCTTATGCCCAACAGGCACCCTGCGCCACCGTTACGGTTAGTCAGGCACTTGAAGCAATTGATGCTACCTATGCCCGCGAACGCGAAGACATGATTGCAGGCCGCCAGGAACGGATAGAGAATCAGATGAACACCGGCAATGTACGTTCAACACGTAAAATATCGGTAGTAGTACACGTTGTTTATAACAGCGGAGTGCCGGCACAAAATGTTTCAGACAATGCCATTGCTACCATGATCAGCACCCTGAATGCAGATTACAGCCGCACCAATTCCGATGCCTCATCTACCCGTTCAATTTTTCAATCCGTTGCAGAAAGCCCGGACATTGAGTTCTGCTTAGACCAGACTATACGCGTAGCTACATCACATGGCTGCTACAACGTAAGCACCCAAACCAACGATATGAAATACAACAACCAGGGTGGCTCTAATGCAGTTGACCCTTCTCACTTCCTTAACATCTGGATAGTGGACATTTGCGGAGGCACCAACTCAGGCACTGCGGGTTATGCATACCTACCTACATTCGGAATGGTAGGTTCTGCCAACGATGGTCTGGTACTGGACTACAGCCTTGGAATGGGAAACTCAAACCGCACCGCCACGCATGAAATCGGACACTACTTTAACCTTTGTCACACCTGGAGTTGTGACGACAGCTACAGCTGCAGCAATGATGATGGCTACAGCGATACACCACAGTCGTATCAGGAAAACTTTCAGACCTTCAGCAATTGCTTTGACCCCAGCGTAAACTCCTGCACCAGCGGAAACCCCGACCTTCCCGACCAGACCGAGAACTTTATGGATTATGCTACCTGCCCTAACATGTTTACAATTCAGCAGTGTGCCGAAATGAATTCAATATTGAGCAACGAACGCGTGGCGCTGCTTTCATCAACCGGATGTAGTTCACAAACATCAGGCAATGCACCGGTAGCTGATTTTGTGGGCAACCCAACATCGGGCACACCGGGAACCAATGTTCAGTTCACCGACCTGAGCACCAACACACCTACACAATGGGCATGGACCTTTGGCGATGGCGGAACAGCAACATCACAAAACCCGGCACACACTTATGCCAACGTAGGATTGTATACTGTTACACTCACAGCTACTAACGGTACTGGCAACGACAGCGAAACAAAAACCAATTACATCAACATCAGCACAGGCGGAGGCGGAACCGGTGCCTGCGATACCATCTGGAATCCTGCTGCCGACCCTAATGCAACATGGACACTATATCCTGCACAGGGCGGTGGTTATATCAGCGGAAACAATGCCTACGGTGATGTTGCAAAAGCAGAATCCTACACTCCTGTAAACCCAACTTCCTACATCTCTGACATTATTGTTTACATCGGTGATATTATAAGCACTTCTGGAGACCCAAATTCACGTTTAGCTTTTGTTATTTATGATATGGATGGAACAGGAACATCAACCACAGGAACTGTTACCGCACCGGGAACTATTCTGGGCGCAGGTTCCGTTGCCTTATCTCAACTTTCATCTGCCAACCCTATACTTATAGGAATGCCTTCTACAGTTACCGTTAACTCCCCTTACGCTGTTGGCGTTGATTTCAGTTTATTAAGCGCAGGCGATTCGGTGGCTATTGTTACCACTAGTGATGGTGATGCAGGCAACTCAGAACGTTCATGGGAGCAATGGAACGATGCTACATGGCACACATTTCTTGAACCTAACTCATGGGAGTACGATGTTGATTTAGTTCTTATTCCTATTGAGTGCGACCAATTACCCGTTGGAATTGAAACCAAAGTGGAAGCCGGTGAGTTTTACATTTTCCCTAACCCGGCAAATAATGTTTTAAATGTGGTTTCTGGTTCTGACCTGAACAATACATCTGTATTATCTGTTATTGATATTTCAGGTCAACTGATTTCAGAAACCACATTGAACAACAAGCAAACAGCACTTGATGTATCGCAACTGGCGGCAGGAATTTATTTTGCAAAACTTTCGTCTGCTGCAAAAACAAACACTCTGAAATTCATTATCGCAGAAAAATAATAATTACAACAAATCCCAATGCTAAAAAAATTATCTATCACAGCCCTTGCAGTTATCTGCACGGGCTTTTTCACATCAAGCTATTCACAAATAAGCACCGGGGGTGAGCCACTAAGTTTCAACCCCATCTTCCAGCTTTCGGATAGTGATATTCCGGAAAGAGTTATAGCCAGCCTTGACCGTAACCGTCTCCGTGACGAGGATATTGAAAATGAAACAAAAGGGAAAATTCCACGCTTTGCAAAACTGGTTCCTGCCAATTTCAATCTCACTAACTCAGGTATATGGACAACATTGCCAAATGGAGATAAAGTGTGGCGCTTAAAAATAGTTGCTAACGAAGCATTGGCAACCACTCTTTTTTACGATGATTTTTTTCTGCCGCCCGGAGCTGAATTGTATATCTGGAATGAAGACCGTAAACAGGTAATTGGCGGTTTCACCGATTTCAATAATCACGAAAGCCGCACTTTTGCTACAGAAATTGTTTACGGAAATACCTGTTATCTTGAGTATGTGGAACCTTCATCACATTCAGGAGAAGGAAAAATAAATATTTCTCATGTTGGTTACGGCTACCGTTATATATATGACCCGTCTAAAGACCTGCGTGATGGCTCATGCGAAGTAGATGTAAACTGCTCACCTGAAGGCAACAACTGGCAGGATGAAAAAAAGGGAGTTGTTCGCATTCTTGTTGTGGAAGGAGGCAGTCAGGGATATTGCTCAGGTTCATTGGTAAATAACACCAGTCTTAACTGCATACCGTATATGCTTACAGCATTGCACTGCGGAGCTTCCGCATCTGCAAATGATTTTAATCAATGGGTTTTTTATTTCAATATGGAGCGCAGCGGTTGCAATGTAAACGGCAGCTTTTCAACCTCAAGCACTGTAACAGGCTGTACCAAAAAAGCCGACAGCAACGATGGCGGAAATATTACAGGTTCTGATTTTCTGCTCCTGCAATTAAACAACACAATACCTACTAACTATAATCCCTACTGGAATGGATGGAATGCTAACAACACCGCCAGCACATCGGGTGTAGGAATTCACCATCCGGCAGGCGACCCGAAGAAAATTTCAACCTACACATCAGCGCTTACGTCTGCAACTTATGCAGGAACCAATGCTAATACACACTGGCAGGTAGTATGGGCCGGAACTACAAACGGGCACGGTGTTACAGAAGGCGGCTCATCGGGCTCACCCATCTTCAACAGTTCAGGATTAATAGTAGGACATCTTTCAGGAGGAAGTTCTTATTGCAATGCACTTACTTCACCTGATTTGTATGGCAAACTTTCTTACGACTGGACACAAAACAACAACACTACCGGTCAAAAATTAAAAGCATGGTTAGACCCGGGAAACACAGGAGCTCTAACTCTAAACGGAACCTACGCACCTTGCCAGACTGTACCATCCTTGGATGCAGGTATTTCTGCTATCGTTACTCCTTCGGGCAGTTCGTGCGCAACAAGTATTACACCTGTAGTAACGCTTAAAAACTTTGGTTCTACCACACTTACAGCTGTTACCATTACAACAACTGTGGATGGCGGTGCGTCTGTTAATTATTCATGGACAGGTTCATTAGCTACCAATGCTACTGCAAACGTTACACTTCCTGCAAGAACTGTTACCGCAGGGGCACACACTTTTAATGCAACTACTGCATCGCCTAATGGTGGAGCAGACGCAAATAACGCCAACAATTCATCCTCCTCTTCTTTTACGGTAACAGTAGCAAATAACACTGCATACCTGATCCTCAATACAGATAACAATGGCAGCCAGACCACCTGGCAAATCCGCGATGGAAGCAACACCGTTGTGGCAAGCGGTGGTTCTTATGGAAACAACCAACAATACGTAAGTGAAATATGCCTGAACACCGGCTGCTATACCTTTACTATTTATGATTCGGGCAACAACGGAATTTGCTGCAACAATGGAAGCGGCTCTTATTCATTAGGAAATGCTGAAGGCATTGACCTTATTACTGGCGGCACATTTACTGCAAGCGAAAGCACAGCTTTTTGCCTATATGCAGCAGGCACCTGCGACACCATTGTGCAAACTAATTTCGCAAACGGAACTCCTATTATTTATGCAGCTAACACAGGATATATTACAGGCTCAAATAATTTTGGCGACAAAGAAAAAGCACAAAAGTTTGATGTCACTTCACCGGTATATGTGCAGGATGTAATAGTTTGGTTTGGTGCAAAATCATATGTTTCCGGAAATGCAAATAGCAAAGTAACCGTAAATCTGCGTCAGGCAAACGGGACAGGAACAGCAAGCACCGGAACAGTAAACACCGCGCCTGGAACCATTGTAGCCAGCAAAGACATTTTAATTACACGCATTGACACATCCGGCTTTTTTAACATTGTGCGCTTTACAGCACCTGTTCAACTTACAGCTGATTATGCAGTAGGGGTAAACTTTTCAGCACTTGGAACCAATGATCAGGTGGGTATTGTTTCATCAACGGATGGCGATGCAAACTTAACTGAACTTGCCTGGGAATTGTGGAGCGATAATACCTGGCACAGCATGCTTTCTGCATGGACAAACGCTATTAACGGTGACCTTGATTTGGGTATATTTCCGATTGAATGTCCTAACCTGGTTACAGGAATTGAAGAAACGGAAAATGACTTTATCGTATTTCCAAATCCTGCTACAAATACGCTGAATATTTTTATCACATCAGCTGGTAACAATCAGCAATCAGCAATTAATATGTTTGATGTTACGGGGCAGTTAGTCTACAAGGCTGCAATCAATGCACAGCAGTCAACCATTGATGTATCAGGTTTTGCAAGCGGAGTTTACTTTGTTCAGGTTCTGATTGGTGAAAAGATGAGTGTTCAAAGAGTTGTTATAAACTAGAGTCCTTCTGAGATTATTAAAAAAATGCTCTTGCTTTAAAGCAAGAGCATTTTTTTTGACAACAAACTTAGTCTTCCTGATAACCAGACTCGCGCCAGATATAGTTACCTGCTTTTAAATTATAGTAAGCCATCTTACGGTTTTTCTTCAGCAGTACTACATCACCTTCAAGCATCTTGCCGGCTTCATCAATTTCACAAGGCAATATGTATGCATTGTTCTTATTAATAAAACCAAGTTTTCCTTTCTCCGAAACTTTTGCAATTCCGTTTTTAAAATCACCTGCTTCGTCAAACACGCTGGGTGTTTGCGTAAGACCTTTGGTATCAATGTAACCGAATTTGTCAGTTCGTTTTACTCTTGCCAAGCCTTCAGAAAAATCTCCTGCAAACTCAAATTCAAATTTTATTAACGTTTTTAATGTTGAATCAATATATCCCCATTTACCTTTTTTCTTTGCGGCCAAGAGGCCTTCTGAATAAACACCAACATCTTCAAACTGGGGAGCAATAAATTCTTTTCCGCTTTTATCAATCAGTCCCTTTTTCCCTTTCAGAGTTATTGGCGATTTGCCGTTTTTAAATGCCAGTTCAATCAAAGGTTGATCAAATCGAAACTCATAAATAAGCGAAATAACAACCTGCCCGTTTTTATCTACATATCCATATTTTTCATCCTTTACTACAACCGCAAGCCCTTCATTAAACGCTCCTAGCTCATCATATTCGCAATGTACAATTGGCTCACCGGTTTTAGTTATAAGTCCGTAGAAATCATCTTTTGAAACTCTTGCCAAGCCTTCTGAAAATGGATCTGCATCATCAAAATCATAAGGAATTACAATGTTGCCAGTTTTGTCAATATACCCTTTCTTACCATTAAACTCAACCACTGCCCTATTCTCTGAAAAATCACCTGCATCATCAAACAGCATTGGAATAACAAGCGCTCCTGATTTATTTACAAAACCATATTTATCATTAAGCAGTACACGCGCTAATCCCTCGGAAAAATCAAATACTTCTTCGTATTTTAAAGGCACTATCAATTTGCCGGTATAATCAATCATGCCATAAAACTCTTCATTACCAACTACTGCAAAACCATTGCTGAACGGCTCCACTTCTGAGTACTGAAGTGGAACAATAGTTTCGCCCTTCTTATTAATAAACCCAGCTTTATCTGCTTTTCCTACTTCAGCTATGCCCTCTGAAAATGGTTCACACCAATCGTATTCAAATGGAATTACCACTTTCCCGTTTCCGTTTACAAAACCCCATTTCTTATCTCTCACAGCAGGATAATAGCGGCTTTTTGCAATTTCAAGATCTTTAAGCACTTCATCTTTGTAAGGGTAATCGGGATATTCCAGTCTGAAATCGGCAAATGACTCAGGATTAGAATCTGCAGTATAAATGGAATAGATTTTTCGCCAGGCCTCAGATACATTTCGGTTATCTGGATATTTAATTATAAAATCATGATACTCTTTTATTTTACCTTTAGTGATAGATAGCTCATAGATTTTATTTTCTGCTTCTTTGCGGTAGGTGCTTTTAGGATACTGCTTCAGAAAATCAACATAAGACTGAATATTTTTTGGATTAGTAAGCGTTTCGTAAAGGTTGAATTCATACTTCTCTGTTGCAATTATCAAATCTTCAGAGGATGGGTATTTATCCATAAAATTTTTGAATGCCTGATACGTGCCCTCTTTTTCCGCATTGATATACGCAAGATGGTTACGAAGTTTTATTACATCATTTAGTTGTGGGGCATCGTTAAAACCTGCAAGAAACCAATCACAATGCTCAACTGTATTTACCTTTTTTACATCCTCAAAAGCAAGGCGAAAAACTTCCTGTTTCTGAATTTCAATTGAATTAGATGTAATATTAAGTTCAATAAGTTTCTTCTTTTCTTTTTCATCAAGCAAAGCAAAAGCCTGATTTGACTTTACTATTGTTGCTAAAGCAGAGTCAAGATTATGAAAATGATTTTTGTCGTTAGAAAATATTAAGCTAAGTCCATAGTAAGCACCTGCAGGTGTTTTCTTGATTGACTTCTCAAACAATTCCTTTGCAGCGAAATAATCATATTTCTTTAATGCCTCAAAACCTTTTTCCAAAGGGCCTGCAAGAAGATAAGCAGGAAAAAGCAGCATAAAAAAAAGAAACTGTTTACGAAGCATCATCTGACTATCGTCATTTCATCCAAAAGATATTTTGCGCCTGCAAATTTATCAATGATAAAGAGTGTGTAGCGTATGTCAACTGAAATATTTCTTGCCATAGCGGGGTCATACATCACATCGGCAGCAGTGCCTTCCCAGTTGCGGTCGAAATTGGTGCCGATTAATTGTCCTTGTGCATTCAGCACCGGAGCACCTGAATTGCCACCCGTTGAATGATTAGAAGCAATAAAACAAACAGGAACTGTTCCGTTTACGGCATATTCACCATAGTCTTTCTTCTCATAGAGTTCTTTCAGTTTTGCAGGAACTACAAACTCTTTATCATTGGGGTTTTCTTTTGCAATCACTCCGTCAATAGTGGTGAAGGGAGTGTAAACAACACTATCGTTTGGAGCATAACCTTCAATCTTTCCATAGCTTAATCTGAGTGTTGAGTTGGCATCAGGATAAAACAGTTTATCAGTTTGGAACTCACGCAAGGCTTGGGTATAAATGCGATTGAGGCTGTCGAGTTTAATATCAAGTTTGACATAGCTGGGGTAGATGTTTTCTTTGAATTTTTGAGTAACGGTTGATACAAATTGAAATGCCAAATCATTTGCACCAAATCCATTTTCTGATTTTATAATATCAGGTATATTATTCTTCCCTTCCCTTTCAATTAAAGCATTAAAATTTGCAACAGATTTTAACGAATCAAGTAAGTCACCGGTAAATAATTTCGAGATGTATTCATCATTATTTTTCTTGTATTTCTTTCTTTGTTTTTCAGTCAACACCTCGGGCATGAAATCGATGATATCCTTAATTTGGTGATTGGCGCAGTCCAAATCAATAGCGCGATTATAATTTTTAAAGAATGAATGAATATAGTTTGCCTGCCTTTCTACTTCTGCACTTAATACTTCACGTTTTATGCCTTTCTTCAGCAAATCAGAAAGTTTAGTAAAACTATTAACGTACGTAACGAAATCGAGCGTGGTAAACGCTTCATTATACAACACCACACCTTTGTTGTAAGGTGCAAACTCAGTATATGTTTTCTGCAGTTCAGTCAACAAGTTAGGGTATTTCACTTTCCTGTCCACATCTGCATTCACCCATTCTGTAAAACTCTTTTCCAACTCCTGCTTTCTCTGCACTGCATCAACTTTCTTCAGACCAATGCTTTCACCTATAAACTTCTTGTAGTAGTTTTTGATGCTTGCATATTTTGATGTGAGATTTAATTTCACCTGCGGGTCGGCATCCATTGCTTTTTCCATCACAGCCAAACGCTTTTCACGGATTGATATTTTCAATGGGTCTTCTTCTTCCAGCAATTGCTTTACGGCAAAAGAAGTCAGGTATTCCTGCGTTCTTCCCGGAAAACCAAACACCATGGTAAATTCGCCTTCTTTCAGTTCTTTCATTGAAATCTCAAAATGTTTCTTCGTTTTATAAGGAACATTCTTGGGTGAATATTCTGCCGGTCTGTTCAGACTGTCGGCATAAATGCGGAACAACGCAAAATCACCGGTGTGGCGGGGCCACATCCAGTTATCAGTATCAGCGCCAAAGTTGCCGATGGAATAAGGAGGAGCGCCAACCAAACGCACATCTTTAAATGTTTCAGTGATAAAAATATAGTATTCGTTTCCTCCAAAGAATTCTTTCACCTTGGCTTCATACTGTGTGCCTTCCACCATTTTTTTCTCCAATAACTTAGATACTTTGTCAATTGCTGAATAACGTTCTACTTCTGTCATTCCCGGCAAAACATTTTTCAAAACTTCAGAAGTAACATCTTCCATACGCACAAGAAATGTAGCAGTTAAACCTGGATTGGAAAGCTCTTCACTTCTGCTCATTGACCAATAACCATTTTCAATGTAATTCATCTCCAGCGTGCTATGCGACTGAACTCTGCTGCGCCCGCAATGATAATTGGTAAGCAACAGACCTTCCGCTGAAATCATTTCGCCCGAGCAGCCTCCACCAAACTGCACCACCGCATCTTTAAGACTTGCATGATTAACGCTGTAAATATCTTCTGCCGAAAGTTTTAAACCTTTACTTTGCATATCCTCCTCATTATACTTGTCGAGAAACATGGGAATCCACATGCCTTCGTCAGCATGTGCATTTAACGTGTTTAAGAAAAATACGCAAAGGAGTAAAGTACTGAAAGAAAAAACTCTATACATTATATCTTTTAAAACCACCTTTGAACTTAAAAAAAATCTTTTCTCCTCCAGAGATTGTAGAATTTAAAGAAATCAATCCGTCTTGCTCTTTGGTTTCTAAAGCAATTTTCAAAACAATATCAACAGTAGGATTAACAACTGCTAGAAATTTAGATTGTGAAGATTGAACCAACGCTGTTTTAACACCCAAGGCATTTTCGAGTATTTCTTTTGAAATTTGAATAAGACAGACGCCAGGTAAAACAGGACTTCCAGGGAAGTGTCCCTTAAAAATATTATGACTGGCATTCAGTTCAATCTCTGCATGAATATTGTTTTTTTCAGTTGTGCTGAAACTTTTAATCATATAAAAATTATTCTGCTGAAGCATTATAAAATCAATTCACTACAAATATCCCGTTTTCAAGCGAAACATTTGACTTTTTATTACTGAACTCAACCTCTGTATAATCACCAGACAATTCGCTCATCCTGAATTTCGAAACCGAAAAGTCCTTATTGTCAAAATAAATCAGGATATTCGTCACATACTCTTTCATGTTTTTTTGCAGCGGCAAAAGTTCTGCAAGAAATGTATCAGTGCCTTCAAAATAAGTGATTTTGTAATCCGTACTTTCCAAAATATCGCCTTTAACAGCTGCCAGCATCAACTCATTCACTTGTTTAAAGATGCGATTACTGTTTATGTCAAACTTCTTAACTTTTCCGTTGTCTTTGATATAGGCCTTTCCGCTATTCAATACAATTAAATACTGAACAGGTTCTTTGTATTCCCAACGTAACTGGTTATCTTTCTTAAACCAGAACTTCCCCTTGCTCACGCTGTTTTCAGTGAGCATGGAAAGATGTTTGACTTGTTTGAAATCACTTTCTAATGAATTGGTTTTTCTGGTGTATTCCTGCGCTTTCTTTCTAAATGCGGTTGCATCGGAGACTTTTTTATAGCCTGGATATTGAGCATTAACCTCAGAAGCAAGAAATAAGATGCAAGAAACAATAAAACCAATTTTAAAACCTTCCTTTTTCATATTATTTATATGCCTTAACATTGAATAATTCATCCGGGCGAACAACTTTATATCCCTGCGCTTTTGCTTCAGTTAAGAATTTATCAATCAAAGGTACAACAGCTGCCCATGTATCGTGAAACAAAAACACGGCACCCGGTTTTAATTGCTTCGTTAATTTATTCATCAGTTTTTGCTCGTTTCTCTGCATGGAATCCATGGAGCGAACACTCCAGCCAATGGTTTCATATTGCTTTTCCTTAACTGCTTTCTTCATTGCAGGAGTAGTAATTCCGTAAGGCGGGCGGTAAAGGTTCATCTGCTTTCCTATTGCATCAAAAACAAGTTTATCTGATTGCTCAAACTCACGCTTCATTTTTCCGGCAGTAAAAAAATCAAAAAAATTAGAATGTGAGAAACTATGATTCCCTATTAAATGTCCTTCTGAATCTATTTGCTTAAGCACGGCTTCGTTCCCTTCAATTTTCCTGCCAATACAGAAAAACACTGCTTTTGCATTATGCTTATTCAGCACTTCCAGCAAAGCAGGAGTAACATTTTTATCAGGTCCGTCATCAAACGTAATGGCTATTTCCTTTTTATCGGTCCAAACCTCACACCATGTTTTTATATGATAGTTGGAATTAATGAAATAGGAACCCCAGAACATTATTGCAAGTTTTAAAACAACCAGTATGGGATAAAACCAATTGCTTATGCCTATCCTGAAATCAAGGGTAAGCAACAAAACAAATAATAAAGGGAAAATTAAATTAATGCTTCGGTGATTCAACATTGCGAAACCAGCATGAACGAATAATTTATATCGCGGTAATGATTAACGATAAGAATATTTTTCAGTGCTCCGGATGGCGCTTTACCAAGTCTTACCGATTGTGGAACAACTTGTCTTTTTATAGCGTTTGCTGAGAACCATAGTGCAAAAGCAGAAGAAGTATAATAATCACCACACAGGTGTTTAAAATACGCTCCGGCATTTTCATTGAATAATTTATCGCGTAAGTGATAATAAACTTCATCGGTACGGGCATCACCATTCAAACCATAAACTACCAGATCAATATCACTTGCCGAAAGATTATTACGTTTCAGAAAATCATTAACATGTTGTTCAACTTCATTTTCGTTTTCAGGCTTATATAGCGTTGAAAGGCCTTTTAGTAAAGCATAATTGTTTTCATCTTCTTTATCAGTAAGCATGAAAAATGTTGCGCCTTCACCTGAAATTGTTCCGGGAGTTTTGCTTTCCAGAAGTTGAAGACTATTTGTTTTTTCTTTTTTCCAATGCCCTAATCTATCTGTTGTAGTATGTAGGTTGAATGAATTTTCATCAAAACCGCCAACTAATACTTTATGTGCATTGTCTTCTGCAATCAGCATCAAGCTATCAAGCAAAGCTGTTTCAAATGAAAATCCTCGGTTTACATAGGTGCTGTTATATTCTTTACACTTCAACATAATAGCAACCTGCCCGCTTATGGTGTTGTGTGTGCTTTGCATAAAAGCTGTTGGTGTAAGCTGTTGCTCATTGTTATTTAACATAGCCAACAGAAATTTTTCAGTATCCTCAACACAACCAAAACCAGTGCCGGTGATAACCGCATCAGGCATTTCAATTGCCGCATCAAGAAGACAGATTTTTGCTGCTGTAACGCCCATGCGCAGCGTACGACTCATTCGCCTCAACTGCAAAGGATGTATAAACTCCTTGTAAACAGGGTCGATACAGAAAAGCATATTTGTATTGTATGCAGTAACATTTTCAAGAAAATCACCGGCAAAGGTTTGCTGGGGCGAAATCTGTCCTATGCCTCTAATAAACGCTTTCATACTTTTGAAAATATTAAAGAAGTGTTGTTGCCACCAAAACCAAATGAATTGGAAAGCACATTTTTCACTCCTGCATTTTCTATTAAATCAGTAACAGGAATCAAATCAAATTCGTCCATTTTATCCTTAAAATTAAGGTTAGGAAAAATGGTGTTATTGTAAATCGTGAGCGCAGAAAAAACAGCTTCAATTCCACCCGCAGCTGCAAGTGTATGGCCTGTATAGCCTTTTGTAGAACTAAATTTCGGAACCTTGTTTCCAAAGAATTTTATCATGGCATTTCCTTCGGATAAATCATTAATCTGTGTAGCCGTTCCGTGAACATTCACATAATCAATGTCTTCAATTTCCAGTCCACTGAGGGCAAGCGCACTGCTCATAGAAAGAAATGCTCCAGTTCCTTCGGGTGATGATGCTGTCTGGTGATAGGCATCACAGGTATTAGCATACCCTGACAGTTCGCAATAAATTTTCTTCCCAGCTTTCTGCGCTACTTCCAATGATTCTAAAACCACAAAACCGGAGCCTTCTCCCAATGTAAGTCCTGTTCGGTTTTTATCAAAAGGTTTGCAATATTCCTTATCCAAAATCATCAAGGTATTAAAACCGTTTATGGTAAATTTTGTAAGTCCGTCAACACCTCCAGCTACTACTCGATCCACAATTCCGTGCTTTATCAATCTTGCTCCCAACATGAGTGCATTTGCTGAAGATGAACAAGCTGTGTTAATTGAAGTGATGAAATCTTTTATGCCAAGATTATCTGCAATCTTTTCTGCGCTGTCACCACAATCGTGAGAATCAATATATTTTACAAAGTCACCTGTTTTTTCAGGGTTAATGTAATCGAGATAAAATTTTTCGGTGCTTCCCATTCCGCCAACTGTTGTTGCTGAAATCATAGCTGTTCTTATTCCGTCTCCTTTTTTTGCACCCGAATCTGCAAAAGCTTCTTTGGCAGCAATCATCCCCAGAAGAGCTGTTCGGGTATAGCCTGTGTTCTCAGAAACCCCTAAAAGAATCAACAATTCATCATCACTATGTTTAACTTCAGCAATTGGCAAAATGCCTTTATGAATTGTTTCCAAATATTTAATCTGTCCAATACCTGAACGCTTTGCACGCAGCGATGCGAGATTCTGATGCACATTGTCGCCAATGGCAGAAATGATTCCCAACCCTGTTATTGCAATCCTTTCAGACATTCAGTCTTAAGCTTTTCCGTTTGCTGTAATGTATTCGGCAATGCTGCGGATAGTGTAAAAAATCTTTTTCCCTTCAGCAGGGTTTTCAATTTTAAGTCCATAGTTTTTTTCAAGCAGCACAATCAATTCAAGCGCATCAATAGAATCTAAACCCAAACCTTCACCAAAAAGTGAATCATCAGGACTGATATCTTCAGGTGAAACACCTTCAAGATTTAATTGTTCAATAATCTGTGTCTTTAGTTTAGCTATTAATGCATCCATATTCTTATTTATTTTCCGTTATAAAGTTCATTTAAATTCTCATTCGTCAGTTCTGCTCCGTTACCATTTTCTTCTGTCAGGCAAAGGAAAGATTCATAATTTTCTTTCAGCAATTCAACCCAACCAATAATAACTACTTTTGCTTTTTTCTCTTTTATTAATTGAGTCGCATAATTACACAAAAAATCTGCTTGAAATTGCTCAAAAACAAAAAAAGCATTCTCGCCTTTAAATTTGTTGCGGATACTGATTTCGCCCAACATTATATTGGGAAGCGTATAAACAAACAGTGATGGACTAGCAAAGTCTTTCACTGTATTATAATAATTTATATCGGTATCCAATGATGATGATGTATTTGCAAACAAAAGAGAAACATTTTCTGCTCCATATTGTTCTGAAATTTTTTTGTTTTTGAGTAAAAATTCAGAAGTGATAAAAGCGAGTTTGCACAAATTATCCATTTTGAAAAATTTCAAATTGGGCGAGGCATTCAATTCGTAAGCGCCTTTAATAAATTCATTGAACGGAAGATGCTTTTCCTTTTCAATCATCGTTTCACCATTCAACTGAATGTGATTATTTCTGATTAAGCAGGCAGATGTGATTTGTATGCTCATAGTGCTTTAAAAACAACAGCAGCATTGCACCCACCAAAGCCTGATGCTGTTTTTAAACTAGTGTTAATTTGTTTAGTTTCTCTTTGTTTGATAATATTCAATGGCATAGGAACACCCAAATTCTTATAACCCAATGAAGGCAACAATACGTTTTGCTTCATTGTCTCCAAAGTTACTACAGATTCAATAACTCCTGCTGCACCTAAGGTATGACCGAAAAAACCCTTCATACTGTTGAGTGAAACGTCCTGTAAACCGGAAAAATTAAAGGCTTTCGATTCCATTTCATCATTAAAAGCAGTTGCAGTTCCATGAGCAGAAATAAAATCAATCTCATTTTCACAATTTGCTTCTTTTAGTGCATTATTAACAGCTAAAGCTAATTCTTCACCTGTGCGCGATGGGCCGGAGATATGATTAGCATCGTTGCTGACAGAACCTCCTGCAACAACTATTTTTTTTTCATTTCCATTAAGCAGTTTTTCATTGGATGTAAGCAACAGGGTACCGCAACCTTCGCCTAATGTTATTCCTTTTCGTTCTGCATCATAAGGTTTGCAAGGCTCATCGCTAAGAGCTTTGAAGGAGTTAAAACCCGATAAAGTAAATTCAGAAACCAAATCACCACCCGAAACAATGATGTTTTCATACTGTCCCGAACTAATTAAACGCTGTGCGGTAATAATGGCAAGAACACCTGAAATACAGGCATTACTTAACACCAGTGGCAAGTTTTTCATTCCAAAATAATGCGCAATTTCATTCGCCATTTCAGAAAGCAACAAACGTTTCTCAGAAAAACCTCCATAATTTTCTTCTTCAAGCAAATTGATATTACCCTTGGTGGTTGAAATAATCAAAAGTGTATTTGCATTTTTTATATCCAGCCCTGATTTTTCTACCACATCAGAAATGGACAGAATAAACATTTTTTCAAGACGGGTATAATTTTTACTATTTCGGAAATCTGAGCATTTATCATTCAGCTTTCCATCATCAACAAGAGATGCAAAAAAAGGAAATGGTAAAAAATTGGAATTACTGAATTTCTGTATGCCGCTTCTGCTCTGCTCCATAGCTGCAAAGTTTTCAGCAGCAGTAAAGCCTAATGACGTAATTATGTTTCCGTGAGCAGCGAAAACAGTTTTCATTTTATAAGACCGATTTTCTTTTTCCAGCTTTCAAAAAAAGGTGGATGATTGAGAAAAAGATTGCCTTTTTTATCTAAAAAAACTTGTATCGTTTCTCCGGTAGCAGATAACGCACCATCAGACTTGCAGAATATTTTGTAGCGAAAATGAATTTTAGCAGCAGGATTATCCACAAACTCAGTTTCAATAACTGCTACATCACTGTATTTTAATGGCTTTTTGTGTTCACAAAGAGTTTTAACAATTGGTGTTGCAAAACCTTCGTTATACATGGTAAGATAATTCAATCCGTGTTCTGCCGAAAAAGCCTCACGACCGTCTTCAAAATATTTGATATAGTTGCCGTGCCAGACAATGCCAAGCGCATCGGTATCGCTGAAGCGGATTTGTATTTCGGAACGGGAAACGAGATGGGCTTTTTTCAATGTTAACTAATTGTAAAAATTGAGGTTACAAAGAAAGAAAAAAAAGCCGCCTGTTTGCCGCCAGAGTTGTAAATACTGAGCAATATCAATTATTAATTTTCAATCTTTAGTTTTTTAATTGTCTTTATAGGGCCAGGGCAGGATGATTGATGACAATTAATACAACGCTGAACAAGACTGTTATAATTTGCTTTCAATTCATTTGGTGACGATTGATATAACTGCCTCAAGCCGTCAATATAGTTGTTGGCAAAGGCTTCAAACTCTTCAGTTTTCACTGTCGGATCTGTAGGCTTAGCTGTATGTATTTTCAAAAAAGCCTCAGGAAATTTTTCTGGAAGCTTTCCTTGTTTAACATATTCTTTTATGGATGCAGTAGAATCGTTCATCATGCGCATGAGCAAGGCGAGTTCGCTATCACCATTAGGATTTAAAGGATTTCCTTCCCGAATATTATTGCATTGCGTTAGAAAAAGGGAAAGCAATAATCCTGAAACGAATAAACTATTTCTAAATATTCTCATTCCGCTATACTTTCAGCGTATATTGAATTGAAATAGAACGCGGAGCTTCAATTTTTAAAGGGCGCAACGAGTATTCTCTATTCAGGAAATTGCTACTGATAAGCGCTATTTTATGGCTAGGAGAAATCTGGTAACTCAGACGAATATCCATTACAATATTTCCGTGTTTATTATCACCAATAACAATTTTATCGGGAACTACTTTTCCTGTAGCAGGATCATAATAAGATGGTTGATAATCATCACCACGATAATGAGCTAAACCTGTGCCTAAGGCAGTTTGGTCTAATGCATAAAAATTGCGATCCAGATTTTTCATATAACTATAATAACGACAACTGTAACCGATTGTAAATTTCTTATAGAAAAACTCTACATCAATTTTTGCAATGTGTTTAAAACGATATTTTAAAATGTTTGTAGTATCTATACTTGTATTTTTAAAGGTGAGATCCCTTCCCTGAACTCCACTTGTTGAAAAATCTGTATCAACACTATCGGTTCCAAAAACAAAATCCGGTTGAAGATTTTTTGGTGTTGTATAAGTATATCCTGCTAATACATTCATACCAAAGTGCTTTGTAAACTGCCCTCGACCTATAATGGAAATATCTATACCACGAACCTGAATATCTGCAGTATTCATAAATCTAAAGCCATAACTTGATAGTCCAGGGGTTGGCTTCCATTGAGCAAAAACATATTCCATTGCATTCTGATATTCCTGCCAAAAGCCGGCCAGATCAAGGTAACCAAAGAATTTACCAATTTTAAAACCCTGTTTGATACCCATTTCAAAATTCCAACTTGTTTCGGGTTTTAAAGTTTGGTTTGGAAACACCCCTAGTCCTCCAGCACTTGTTTGAATGTATTTTTCTGCAATAGTTGGAAAACGATAGCCTTGACCATACGAAGTTCTGAAGTATGTTTCCTTAGCTGCTTTTAGGCTTAAACCACCCCTAAGAACAGGTTTTGTTACAAACTCCTGTTCATTAATCTGAAAGAATTCGTATCTCACTCCCCCCGAAAAATTCACCACATCCTTCCAGAATTTTTTATCTAATTGCATATAGCCGGCTGCATTTTTTGAATTATTCAAACCATTTGAATTTGCATTTGCAATATACAATTGTGACCAGGAGTCAACATAGCTACCTGTAATTCCTGCTGTCATTGTCAAGCCGTCTAATGATTGCCATGCGCGTTGAAATTGGTAGTCACCAAAGAATACAGTACTGATATTACTTTGGTTGTTTCCGTTATGATTTGCAGTGTGATTAATTCGTGTTCTTAAACTATGACGGTAACCCTTAGGGCTATAGTAGGTTATATACGGATCAATGTAAAACAGGAACATATCTTGAACCGTCATTGTTGCAGGAAATGCGCTATAAATTCCAGAACCTATTGAATCCCATACCAACGAAAAATTAGTATGTGAAAGCATAAAATTCCCATTTACTCCTACAGCTAAACCTTCAACTTTTTTGAAACGATAACGTAAATTGAAATTTATGCGAGCTTTTCTATCCTGCACATCCTTCTCAGAAATTGAATAATTCTGAAAAGATGAATCTTTGGCTGTTTTTATAATCGGAGGACCAATATAGTTATGGTCGTACAAAGCATTTCCGCCAAATACAAAATCAAGTTGACCAATTTTACGAGAATGAAAAAAATTCATGCCAGAAAAATTAGCAACACCATTCCACCATTTTGCTTCTTTTGTAGCAGGTGTGCTGTACACTCCTGAAAAAACATTCACATTAGTTACAGGCTGACTCTTAGGGTATGCTGTTCGAATATTAATAATTCCGTTAAGGGCAGAAGAGCCATAAAGCACTGATGATGCACCTTTGATTACTTCAATCTGCTCAAGGTTTTCGACCGGAATAAAACTCCATTCAGGTTTACCAACATCTCCAATTGAAATAGGAAGATCGTCAACATAAACCCCAACTCGGGTTCCAACCCCAAAATTAAAACCACTGCCACCTCGTATTTGGGGCTCACTATCAAGAATAACTAATCCGGGCGCTTGTTCCAGCGCAGTCTGTATACTTTTAGTATTTTTATTTTCTACCAAATTGGGTTTTATAACTTCCATTGAAACAGTTACTTCTCCATAATTTTGTTCAAATTTTCCGGCAGAAACAACCGTTAAACCAAGTTCCTGAGCAGCATCATCCATCTCAACACTAAAGGTAGTTACCTGTCCTTCTTTTATGGTTAATGTAAGTGTATCACTCTGCAATCCTGTGAAAGTAAAAATTACACTTTGCTTACCAATTGGAAGTTTGAGTTCATAGTTTCCATTAAAATCAGTAATAGTTCCAACGGATGGATTACCTTGTAAAACAACGCTTGCGCCAATTATAGTTTCTTTAGATTTTCCGTTTGTGACTGTTCCTTTTAATATTCCCGTTTGTGAATATGAAACAGCACTAAGAATAAAAATAAAAAAGCAAGAGGAAATGAAATGTTTTAGATTCATTTTTCAGGTTTAAGTTAATAAAAAAGAAACCCGTCTTGCTTTAGGCGAGACGGGTTTCCATTTAGTCCGTTTAGCGGGTTACAGCAAATTTACCCGTGTGTAAAATTTCTGAATTATTGTCAGTAAACGTATAAAGATAAACTCCAGATGAGTAAGTTGAAATATTGATTCTTGTAGTATTAAGACCGATATTAAGTTCATTAACCTTTTTTCCGGTTACATCATATACCTGCATTTTTGCTGTCTCTGTAAGTGGGTTCTTTATAAACAACTCTTCATTTGCAGGATTTGGATAAACGCTAAAAGCATATTTAGAATTATTTTCGTGTATACCAGTTGTGAAAACAAATTCTAAATCATCAAATTGCACCACACTTCCTACTACAGGTGAATATCCTGAACTTGGCAATAAAATAACTCTTGACAACTCTACAGGATCTGAGGATTGATATACAAAAGGCGCAGAAAAACGAAACCACTCTGACGCAGCTACAGGTTGGTCAAATTTTGCTCGAGCAACTGTATCTGTTGCATTAGCATTCATCAACAAAACTTCAATATAGCCAGTATCTGTATTAACAGGTGCATATTTCATCCAACCTGCAACGCTATCGGGACGAAGTGAATATGCAATACCACCTTCAATTAATTGAGTGTTAGTATTAATTGTTCCAGTTGTAACAAGTGCCGGTGCAGCCTGATTAAAAGGTGCTCCGATAAATTTTGTTTCGCCACGCAAAGAATAGGTTCCGCTATGAGCGTCCGTTGATTTTGAAACGGTAATTATTCCAAGAAAAGAAGTTGATGCATTTAAGGTGCTCCAGTTATTAGGATTATCATAACCAGAACCTGCTGTCCAATTCTCAAAACCCGGATTTGGCAAGGCTTGCGCACTTGCTGAATAATTAATAACAATACCTGAAAATATAAGTGTAAAAAGTTTTTTCATTTTTATTTTTTTTGGTTAATAATGTGGTCAAAAGTAGAAATTATTTAATACTACAAACTGAACTTTCATTTCATGTTTTCAACAAGAAATGAAAGATGAAATTTATGCCTAATTTGGCGGCATGAACCAACGTATTATTCTCGGTATTGACCCCGGAACAATTATAATGGGCTATGGAATTATCCATATAAAAGGCAATGAACCTGAATTGCTGGCTATGGGCGTATTAAAATTAGACAAGTTTGAAGAGCACCACGACCGGCTGAAAAAAATTTTTGAAAGAACCTCTGCTATTATCAATGAGTACAAACCCGCAGAAATGGCAATTGAAGCCCCTTTTTTCGGTAAAAATGTACAGAGTATGCTCAAACTTGGCCGAGCACAGGGAACTGCAATTGCAGCTGCCCTGAATAAAAGCATTGAGGTAACCGAATATTCGCCACGCAAAATCAAGCAAAGTATTACCGGAAACGGAAACGCTTCAAAAGAACAAGTGGCTGCAATGCTTTGCACTATTTTAAAGCAGAAATCATTTTCAGGTCCTCTTGATGCCACTGATGGTTTGGCTGCAGCTGTTTGTCATTATTTTCAGACTCGAATCGCAATACCCAAAAGCCTTCCAAATACAAATCCCACAAAAAAAGTAGGCAGAAAAAAAAACTATTCAGGATGGGAGAGTTTCTTGTCGGAAAATCCTGAAAGGAAATTATAACTCTTAAAGCGAACTATTCAACAACTTACCCGATTCAATAAGTTTGTGAAGATAAGGTTCATAAAGAGCTCGCGAGCGAATAGTTTCGAGATGTTTATCGTGATGCATATCTGTTCCTAACAAATCAATCATACCGGCATCCACTAGTTTTTCTGCTGTTTTCTGAACACCTTCAGAATAATATTGTGTGAGTGAGAGAACATTTAATTGCAGCAAAGCACCCATATCTTTAATGCGTTGGTATTTTTCAAAGTTTCCATGCCAATAGGGGTAACGCTCAGGGTGTGCAAGAATAGGTTTGTAACCTGCAATATTCAGATTAAATAGAGTTGATTCAAGATTGTCTGGTGGATTGAGAAATGAAACTTCAATCAAAATATATTTGCCTGAAAATGTAAGTACTTCTCCCCTCTTCAATCGTTCACCAAATTCAAAATCCACATAATATTCGCTAGCTGCTTCTAACTGAATAGTGATATTATTTTTCTTCAGTTCCTCACGCACTTTCTCCAATCCTCCAAGAATTATCTCCGGTGTATTTCTATAATAATCACTCATAGTATGCGGTGTGGTTACTATTTTTTGGTAACCCAACTCTTTCATACCTCTGATAAGTCTGATGGAATCATCCATCGTCTGAGCACCATCATCAATACCTGGAATAAAATGCGAGTGCATATCTGTTTTTAAAACAGAAAGGTCAGCAGGAGAAGATGTTAACTTTTTCCTATTGAATAACCCTGAAAAGAATGACATGAGAAGGATTAAACCTGTTCAGGTTTTCTTGTTTCAAACCAGTTAAGTGTTATTTCCAAGCCTTTTTCAACTTTTGTTGTTGGCTCATACTCTAAATATTTCTGTGCCTTGCTAATGTCTGCAAGCGAGTTGCGAATATCACCTTCCCGCTCTTCACGATAAGTAGGATTGATTTCAGACCCTGTTAGCTTTTTTAATGTATTGAAAAGCAAATTAATTGAAATCCTTTCTGCTACTGCCACATTGTAAACATGTCCGGTTGCGCCATCAACCTTTGTAAAAAGAGCCCTGATATTTGCCTGGACTGCATTTTCCACAAAAGTAAAATCTCGTGTCTGCTCACCATCACCATTAATGAAAGGACTTCTATTGTTAAGTAAAGCATCCATAAACAAAGGGATAGCTGCAGCATAAGGTCCGTCTGGTTTTTGTCTTGGACCAAAAATATTGAAGTAACGCAAGCCAATAACTTCCATCTTGTACGTGCGAGAAAAAACATCTGCATATAACTCATCTACAACTTTTGAAACTGCATAGGGAGAAAGTGGCTTGCCGATTTTCTCTTCTTTCTTCGGCAAGTCTGGACTATCGCCATATACAGAAGATGAACTAGCGTATACAAAACGTTTAACCCCTAAATCCTTAGCTGCAGTAAGCATGTTTAAAAAACCAGTAACGTTAGCTTCATTGGTAGCAACCGGATTTTTGATAGAACGAGGAACTGATCCCAGAGCTGCCTGATGCAAAACATAATCAATGCCTTCACAATTTTTTAGACATATTTTAAAATCAGTGATACTTCCAGTAACAAATTCGTAGTTGGGATGAGTAAGAAACATATCTACATTTTCATGAAGACCTTCACTCATATTGTCTAAAACACGCACTTTACCAGCGCCATGTTTCAATAAATATTCAACGATGTTTGAACCTATAAAACCTGCGCCCCCTGTTACAAGAAACGATTTATTGCTTATGTCTTCTGAATGAAATTTTTGCTCGTACATTTCTTAGCGGGTAACATATTGCGATTCGTAGTATTTCTGATATGCTCCTGAAGTAACATGATTCAACCATTCTTCATTGGCAAGATACCAGTCAACAGTTTTCTTTAAACCTTGCTCTGGTTTTACAGAGGGATTCCATCCTAATTTAGTTTGAAGTTTTGTCGAGTCAATAGCATAACGTAAATCATGACCTGCGCGGTCTTTTACAAATGTTATCAACTTTTCAGATTCGCCCTTTTCTCGACCAAGCTTATTATCCATTATCTGACAAAGTAATCGAATTAAATCAATGTTTTTCCACTCATTATTTCCACCGATATTATAAGTCTCTCCTATTTCCCCTTTATGAAAAATTGCATCGATTGCCGAAGCGTGATCTTCTACATATAGCCAATCACGAACATTCTCACCTTTTCCATAAACAGGAACACGTTTGCTGTTTTTGATATTGTTTATTGCAAGCGGTATTAACTTTTCCGGGAAATGATGCGAACCATAATTGTTAGAACAATTTGAAATTACAACGGGTAAACCAAAAGTATCGTGATAAGCTCTTACAAAATGGTCGCTGCTGGCTTTTGAGGCAGAATAAGGGCTATGTGGATCATAATTAGTTTTTTCAGTAAAAAGACCTTCTGCACCTAAACTTCCATAAACCTCATCAGTACTTACGTGATAAAAAAGTTTTCCTTGTGCTGTATTATCCAACGAAGTTTTCCAGTGATGTTTAGCAGCATTAAGAAGCGTTACTGTTCCGATAACATTCGTTACAACAAACTCAATAGGATTTGATATTGAACGATCAACATGGCTTTCTGCAGCAAGATGAATTACTCCATCGAAATTATATTGTTCAAATATTTTTTGCAGAAAAGCAGAGTCAAGAATATCACCTTTCTCAAAAAAATAATTTGGCTTTTGCTCAATATCTTTAAGATTTTCGAGATTACCTGCATATGTTAGCTTATCTAGATTTACAATCCTGTAATCAGGATATTTATTCACAAACAAACGCACTACATGCGAACCGATAAAACCTGCTCCGCCAGTAATTAAAATAGTCTTTTTAAAATCGCTCATTATTTATTCTTCTCTTTTAAAGCAAGTTCCCATTTCCAGGCAGTATCAAGCATTTGTTCCAAACCCCGCTCTGCTTTCCATCCCAGTTCATGGTTTGCTAAATTGGTATCGGCATACATCTGCATAATGTCGCCATCACGTCTGCCAACTATTTCATAATTCAGTTTCACTCCTGACACCTTCTCAAAAGTTTTAACAACATCCAAAACTGAATAACCTACTCCAGTTCCCAGATTAAAAACTTCGTAAGGCGATTGAATTTTCAGATTTATCATACGCTCCAGCGCAATGATGTGCGCTTTTGCCAAATCAACAACATGAATAAAATCGCGGATGCACGAGCCGTCTTCAGTTTCATAATCTCCGCCAAACACTTTTAACTTGTCTCTTTTCCCAATTGCCGTTTGAGTAACAAACGGAATCAGGTTATTAGGAATTCCTATAGGCAACTCGCCAATCAAAGCACTTTCGTGCGCGCCCGTTGGATTGAAATAACGTAATGCAATACCTTCCAGCTTTTCGTTATTTGCTGAAATAGTTTCTTCTAAAATTTCTTCACAAATCTGTTTTGTATTGCCATAAGGCGAAGCTGCTTTTTTAATTGGGGCATGTTCATCAACCGGCAAATAGTCTGGCTCGCCATAAACAGTGCAGGAAGAACTGAACACAATAAATTTTATTGCATTCTCCAGCATGCACTCTAATAAATTTACAAAAGAAAAAAGGTTGTTTCTGTAATACAGCAGTGGATTATCAACAGATTCTCCAACAGCTTTTTTAGCAGCAAAATGAATAACCGCTTTTATGTCTTTGTGTCGTCTGAAAAAATCTTGAAGTTTGTTTTTATCGCATAAATCAAACTTTTCAAATTCAGGTTTAACTCCCGCAATTTTTTCAATAGAATCTAAAACGGATTCGGATGAGTTGGAGAGGTCGTCAATTATAACAACTTCATAATTTTTTTGAAGTAACTCAACAACCGTGTGTGAGCCAATAAAACCTGTACCTCCTGTAACTAATACTTTTGTCATTACAAGCTCCAGTAAGTAAGTTTATTGATTTTGCCTTTGTAAACCCCTTTAATATCTACTACTATTCCTTTACCTTTAGTTATAGAATCGAAATAATCTTCTGTCAGTGTAAGATAATCTTTATGATTTACTGCAACAATTACTGCATCATAATCATTGGAAATATTATCAGTTAATTCAAAACCATATTCATGTTTTAGGTCTTTAGAAGAAGCATGGGGGTCAACCACATCAACCTTAATTCCAAAATCCTTTAATTCTTTTATTACATCAGCAACTTTTGAGTTTCTGATATCGGATACGTTTTCTTTAAAGGTTGCACCCATAACAAGCACTTTTGCTTTGCCTCCTTCATTTCCTTTTGCAATAATTTTCTTAATGGTTTCTCTTGCTATGTATGCCCCCATTCCATCATTTACATCTCTACCCGAAGTAATTACTTTTGAATGATAACCCAACTCCTTTGCTTTGTAAGTAAGGTAATAAGGGTCAACTCCAATGCAATGTCCTCCAACCAGTCCAGGGAAAAATTTTAGAAAATTCCATTTAGTTCCTGCTGCTTCCAACACATCATACGTATTTATTCCTGCTTTATTGAAGATTATAGAAAGCTCATTCATCAATGCAATATTTACGTCACGTTGCGTGTTTTCAATAATTTTTGCTGCTTCAGCAACTTTTATTGAAGGCGCTCTGTGAACACCTGCTTTTACAACAATCTCGTAAACCTTAGCAACATTATCTAAAGCTTCAGCATCACAACCAGAAACCACTTTTATAATTTTCGGAAGTGTATGTTCCTTATCTCCCGGGTTTATACGTTCAGGTGAATAACCTACTTTAAAATCAGTTTTGAATTTAAGCCCTGAATACTCTTCCAAAACGGGGATGCAATCTTCTTCTGTACAACCCGGGTAAACGGTAGATTCAAATACAACATAATCTCCTTTCTTTAATGCTTTTCCAACAGACTTAGAAGCAGAAATAACAGGAATTAAATCCGGTTTATTGTGATCGTCAATGGGTGTTGGTACTGCTACAATGAAAAAATTGGCTGTACGTAAAACGTCAATTGATGAAGTAAAAGTAATATCGCAATTATCAAATGCTGATGCCGGCAATTCTTCACTCGGGTCAATTTTATTTCGCATCATTTCAAGACGCGCATCATTAATATCAAAACCAATTACGGGAACTGATTTTGCAAATTCCAGAGCTATAGGCAGCCCAACATAACCAAGTCCAATAAGAGCGACTTTTGCGTCTTTTTTGATTATTTTATCATACATATATTCTATTTTTTTAAAGAGTAAATACGTTCAATAATATCAACCACTTTTAAACCTTCAAGGGCGTTGGTGGTAATAGTGTTCCTTCCTTTCAGAGTATCTACAACATTTTGAATTAAAAAATGATGGTTATTTGCAGATCCTTTGTATGATCCATAATCATTGGCTGGTGCCGTTTCAGCTAATTCTGGTAATACATAATCTTTAATGTGGCAATACTCAACTTTATCCATGTATTGTCCGCCAACTTTTACACTTCCTTTGCTGCCGATAACAGTAATGCTGCTCTCCAGATTTTTATCCCAAACAGAAGTTGAGAAATTGATACTTCCCATACCACCGTTTATAAAATTAAAATTTACAAAACCACTATCTTCAAACTCAGTCAAATTATTATGGTTGAAATCTGCAAATTTTGCCTGAATATCAGTAATGTCTCCAAACAGCCAGTAAAGCAAATCAATCCAATGCGAGAATTGAGTGAATAAGGTTCCTCCATCTAATTCCTTTGTTCCTTTCCATCCGCCTTTTTTGTAATAACGTTCATCACGGTTCCAGTAACAATTCAATTGAACCATGTATACATCACCAATAATTTTGTTATCTACAATTTCTTTCATCCAAACGCTGGGAGGAGAGTAGCGGTTTTGCATTACACAAAAAACCTGTTTGTGCATTTGCAGTGCTTTGAAAATAAGTTGTTCACAATCCTGACGGTGAAGCGCCATTGGCTTTTCAACTACAACATGCTTATTGGCTTCCAATGCAAGCAAGGATTGGCTTGCATGCAAACCATTGGGAGTGCAAACACTCACCACTTCAACTTCCGGATGAGCTATCAATAATTCTTCAGGTGAATTGTAAAATTTTTCAGTCAAATCATTCAGTCCAAGTTTGTCTTTAGCTTGAATATCACAAACTGCAATCAGTTCCGTCTCTAGATTTCTGCGCACCATTTCAGCATGGCGTTTGCCAATGTGTCCCTGACCTAAAACTGCAAATTTTATTTTCCGTCCGTCTTTATTCATTTATTTTAGAAACTTTCCCGTTTTCTAACTTGTATTTTTCATTACTTTCCTCACAGACACCGATTCCCTTTTCATCAAAATTAAGGCGATGACCAAATTCACTCATCCAGCCAACCTGACGGGCTGGATTACCAACCACTAAGGCATAATCAGGAACATCTTTTATTACCACCGTTCCGGCACCGATAAAAGCAAATTTACCAATATCATTTCCGCAAACAATCGTAGCGTTTGCCCCGATTGAAGCGCCCCTGCCAACATGTGTATGGGCATACTGTCCGCGCCTGTTTATTGCACTACGCGGGTTACGTACATTAGTAAAAACCATTGACGGACCTAAAAAAACATCATCATCACAAGTTACACCTGTATAAATAGAGACATTATTCTGAACCTTTACATTTTTACCAAGGATTACTCCGGGTGAAATCACACAATTCTGACCGATGTTACAATTTTCGCCCAAAACACAATCAGGCATAATATGTGTAAAGTGCCATATTTTAGTGCCTTTTCCTATTCTGCAACCATCATCTACATATGATGATTCATGGCAGAAAAACAATTCTGTATCCTTTGACATTTAATCTCCTTTTTACTTCGGGCGGCAAATGTAGTAAATTCCTATACTATTCTATGATTGGTGCTCGCTCAAATGGAATGCTTTCGTCAAGCATTTTGCGGCAGGTTATATAGGTGCGCCATTTAGTACATTCTAAATTATCAATTACTTTGAGCATTTTAGGGTTAAAATCCCCTATCCAGGTCAGAATTACATGCAAATACTTTTTCTTTGGATAAACTACGGTTTCAGCATATTTAATCATCAAACCTTCAATTCCTTTTCCCTGATGCTCCTTAGCAACTCCAAACACAATACTATACATGGTTTTGCATTCACCGCGCAATTTGTGGTACATAAACTTTATTTTACCCCACCAGTTAAGATTTCCATTTACATATTTGAATAAAGAATTTAATTCAGGAATACTGATATAAAAACCAACCGGAGTTTCATGATGATAGGCAAAATAAACAATATCCGGATCTAATACAGGCTTAAGTTTTTGCATAATATTCTTAGCCTGAGCCGACTCCATAGGTTTAAAACCAGCGTGTCCTCCCCAGGCATTATTATATATTGTGCGAAAATCTTCAGCAAACTTATCTAATTGTTTAGGGTTAAGACAGCGGACTGAATACCCTTGTTCATTAAGGCTTTTTGACTTACGTATAAAAATTTCTTGTGCCGGAAGATAAACCGGACGGTAATAGCAATATTGCTCATAATAAGTTTTAAACCCATAATCATCAAAAAACTTGCGATAATAAGCTGGATTATAATTCATCCCGTAAGTAGCAGGATTATCAAAGTTGGTAATCATCAAACCCCAGAATTGGTCTTTTTCTCCAAAATTTATTGGTCCATCCATTGCTTTCATGCCACGTTCTGTATTCCACTCAGCGCATTTATCAAACAGCATTTTCGCAGCATATGCATCATCAATGCACTCAAAAAAACCAAAACCTCCTGTGGGTTGCTTAAAAGTATTTGAAAGCCTGCGATTAATAAAAACAGCTACACGACCTATTGTTTTTCCATTATCATCTTTAAGAATAAAGCGTGTAGCTTCGCCATGACGAAAAAACTTATTCCTTTTAGGGTCAAAAATCTTTTGAATATCCTGACGTATATGAGGTATCCAATTGGGGTCATTTTTATATATAAGGCGAGGCATTTCAAGGAAATCATTTTCCTCAGATTTAGATTTTACTTCTATAAGTTTCATGGCGGAAAAGTAGTAAAAGGTGTTTAAATTAAAATCGCTTGTCAAGGATTTGGCAATTCAGAATAATTTACGACATTTGCACCCCTTAATTAAAAAACATAAACAAATGCCTGCAAAAATCAGATTACAGAGACATGGAAAAAAAGGCTTAGGTCTTTTCCACATTGTCGTTGCGGATGGTCGTGCACCACGAGACGGAAAGCTCATCGAGCGCATAGGCACCTACAATCCCAACACCAATCCAGCAACCATTGACATCAACTCCGACAAGGCGTTGATCTGGTTACAAAACGGGGCGCAGCCTACGGATACCTGCCGCGCCATTCTTTCTTACAAAGGAATTCTTTATCGTCAGCACCTTCAGGGTGGCGTTGCTAAAGGAGCTTTTACACAAGAAGAAGCCGATAAGCGCTTTGAAAAATGGATGAACGAAAAACAAGGTAAAATTGACGCTAAACGCGGGAACCTTGCATCATCATCTGTTGCAGAAGCAAAGAAACGTATGGAAGCAGAAAAAGCACGTAAAGAAGCTATCGCACAAAAAGTAGCTGAAAAAACTTCTGCTCTTGCTGCCGAAGCTGCTGCCGCTGCTGCTGCTCCCGTAGCCGAAGCAACGGAAGAAGCTCCTGCTGCTGAAAACGAAGCTCCTGCTGCCGAGTAATATCATGTGAGCGTGGAACGGACGCTGTTTGGCAAGATTATAAGAACTCACGGTAATAATGGTGCAGTTGTAATAAAACAAGACAGTTTCAGTAAAGCAAAACTAAAAAATGCCGAACCGGTGTTTGTGGATATATCCCCAACACCGGTTCCGTTTTTTATAGAACAGTTGCTGCATCAAAGCAACGATTTAATTACCCTTAAATTTGAGTTTGTAAATACGCCTGAACAGGCTGCGCGCCTTTGCGGACTAAATGTTTTAATTGACCGCAAAAAACCTGCTACCTCCAAAGAATTTCAACCGAATGATATAATAGGCTTCAGTGTTACCGATGCTGAGCATGGCGATATAGGAACTATCAGCGGGTTGCTTGAAATGCCGCAGCAGATCCTTTTTCAGATTGATAATAAGGGCAAGGAAATTCTTATTCCAGCCAATGAGCAATTCATAAAAAAGATTGACCATAAAAATAAAAAAGTGGAGATTTCTGCTCCTGACGGATTAATAGATTTATATTTGTCTTGAAACCGACACAACGGTGCGCTTATGGCAAGTCCGTATTTCAAATTTAAACAGTTCGCTGTGCATCACGACCGCTCATCATTGAAGGTGGGTACCGATGCCGTTTTGCTGGGTGCCTGGGCAGATGTTGCGGATGCCAAACATATTTTAGACATAGGAACCGGTTCGGGCGTTATTGCCCTGATGCTGGCACAGCGCAGTGCGGCACAGATTGATGCCATTGATATTGACGAGGAATCGGTAAAGCAGGCACAGGAAAACTTTGAGTTATCGCCTTGGGCAAGTCGATTAAATGCGCAAACTATTTCACTAAAAGATTTTACTACAGTTACTTCAAATAAGTATGATTTAGTTGTTAGCAACCCACCCTACTTTACCGACTCTTACAAACCTACAGACCCACAACGTTTCAGTGCAAGACATAACGACCAGTTACCTATTAATGAACTAGCAGAAAATGCAGCGAAACTCTTGAGTCTATCGGGCAAATTTTGTGTAATACTTCCAGTAAAAGAATCGGCATTATTAACTTCGGCAGCCCGCTCACATGGTCTTTTTCCTGAAAAAGAGCTTTGGGTATATTCGTTTACTGGCAAAGAGGTTTTTCGCAAACTTATTCTATTCGGTAAAAATGAAACCAACTGCGTTCGCGAAGAACTAACTATAGAAAACTGCCCTGGACAAGGGTATTCAAAAGAGTATATTGAACTGACAAAGGAGTATTATTTGAATTTCTGAAGACTATTTCACTTCAAAATCCAGCATTTTTTTATCACCAATATAGGCTTGCAGGCGGTCACCTGCTTTTACGGCTGCTACGCCTTCAGGCGTTCCTGTAAAAATTAAATCGCCTTGGTTAAGGGTAAAGTATTTAGATAGTTCAGAAATTATTTTGCTGAAGTTGTGCAGCATCAGCGAGGTGTTGCCTTTCTGCACGGGAATGCCATTTACTTTTAAGCTAAAGTCAAGGTTATTTAAATCGGCAAACTCTGTCTTTGAAACAAAATTGCTTACCGGTGCCGAGCCATCAAATGCTTTTGCCTTTTCCCATGGCAAACCTTTTTCTTTCAGCTTACTTTGCAAGTCACGGGCGGTAAAATCAATACCAATACCTATTTCATTAAAATAATCAGTAGCAAATTTTTCGGAAATGTGCTTTCCGCGCTTTGATATTTTCAAAACTACTTCCACTTCGTGATGCATATCTTTTGAGAAGTCGGGAATATAGAAAGCCTCGTTGTTGCGCAGCAAGGCCGTGTCGGGCTTCAGAAAAAACACAGGTTCGGCAGGCACTTCATTCTTTAGTTCCTGAATGTGTGCAGCGTAATTGCGTCCGATGCAGAGAATTTTCATGGTTTATTTATTAAAAGATCGCAACCGTATTTCAGTAAGCACCTTCTTAGTGTATTGTGGAAAATCTGCCGTCATCATCCAATTGTAGTAACTAGGCTCGGCATTTAAAACGGCAGTAACAACTTTGCCTTTATGCTTCCCGAAATTAATTATCTCTTCGTTTTTCTCGTTAAAAATAATATGTCCGGCAAAATCAACATTGCGATTGCGGATGGAAAAATCGTGCAGAAACTTAACATCGTTCTGCAACTCTGGATAACGCTCCAGTTGTGCCTCCAAAACCTCATACGTTGCAAGCGTATCGGCCTCTGCACTGTGCGCATTTTCTAAATCTTTCTGGCAATAAAATTTGTAAGCGGCAGAAAGGGTGCGTTGTTCCATTTTATGAAAGATATTCTGTACATCAACAATTCTGCGGCTTTTAACATCAAAGTCAACACCTACTCTTAAGAATTCTTCCACCAAAAGAGGCACATCAAAGTTCAGACAATTGTATCCTGCAAGGTCGCAATCTGCAATATAATTTTTCAGTTCGTGTGCAGCGTCTTTAAACAAAGGTTTATCTTTCACATCCTCATCATAGATTCCGTGAACGGCTGAGGCTTCCGCAGGAATAGGAATTCCTGGATTTATTCTTCGCGTAATACTTTCTTTATCTCCACCAGGAAGAACTTTAACAATTGAAAATTCCACTATTCTGTCGGTGGCAACTTTTGTTCCTGTAGTTTCAAGGTCAAAAACGGCTAAAGCCTTATTTAGTTTAATCATGGTTTGGTTGCAGGTGTCTGCACAAGTCCTTTCTGCATCAGGGTAATGTCTTTCAAAATTGTAGGCAGGTAACTGCTTTTATCGTAGATATTCAGGTCTTCCGAAATTTTGTCGTAACCATCAGCCTCCACTTCTAATTTATATTTTCCGGGCTTGAGAATAATCACATAAGTCCCCTTTTTACTTGGTTTGTAAGAGCCAATAATATCTCCGGATGAAGGATCAAGAACATTGATAGCTACTTCAACCCCAGTTTTATCAAGAATAGATTTTGTTTCAGCTGAAACAGGTTTATAATTTGGAATAGGGAGTTTTTTAGAGCGTGTTTCCATCCACTCAAATCCTGTTGCGTCTTTCGGAAAGGTTTCGGGAGTATATTTTTTAACTTCCCCTTTCATTTTTCCTATAATGGAAATTTCCATCATCTGACCTTCAGGAATATCCATTTTCTTATCTTCTTTAAATGTCCAGCCCGGCTTGTCTTTAGGAAACCATTCATCAGTAAAATAAACATCTTTTGTCCCATCGTTGTAAATATGAAACATTACTGACTTTTTTCCTGGTTTTTCTATTACCTGAATTTTTCCAGTAACAGCAGATTCTTGTTCTTCCACATCATTATAAACTACACGGTAAATATCCAATTCACCTATGCCGCCCGGACGTAAAGCAGAAACATAGCCATAACGTGAATTGTCTGAACGCGAAAAGGTGAAATTGTCTTGTGTATTATTGATTGGGTAACCCAGATTTTGCGGGCGCGACCAACGTTTCATTTTAGCATCCCACTCACTACGGAACACATCATAACCGCCCATGCTGTTATGCCCTTTTGAAGCAAAATAGAGCAACTTACCATCACCTGAAATGTAAGGAAACTCTTCGTCATACTGAGTATTAATAGTTGGTCCAAGGTTTACCGGCTCACACCATGTCCCGTTTGGTAATTTATGCGCCACATAAATATCTGTTCCGCCAAAACCTGGATTTTCAAGAGGTGTGCGAGAAAAATAAATTGTGTTGCCATCTAATGTTAAACTTGCTGCGGTTTCAGTTTCTGAAGTATTGATATACTCACCTAGTGACACAGATTTCTGAAATGAAATTTTAGAGCCACGCGTTTTGCTTTCGCTCATCCAGATATCGTCATAACCTTCAATATTATCAATACCAATCAGAATATATCCACCATCTGCAGAAAGTCCTACAACTTCCTCCACCCAATCAGTATTAATGGTTGGTCCAAGATTTTTTGCTTTTTGAAATTCACCATCTTTTTCAAACGAAACAAAAACGTCAGCACATTTTGCTCCGTCAAAATCAAGATTTCCACCAGTTACTTCTTTTCTTTTGGTTGAAAAAACAACAAAAGATTCATCGGTAGGCACAAATGGGTTATAATCCGATTCGAGTGAGTTTACTTTTTTTCCAAGATTCTCAAAAGTAACATTCACAGGCTTTTTCATCAGCTCTTTTGCGTTTGTACACATTTCAATCTGTCGGATAGCTTCTACAACTTTCCCGCCTTGAGACACAGTAGATTTATATTGATTAAATGCTTCAATTGCCTGATCAAGACTGTCGTTAACCAAGTATGCACGACCTAAATCATAAAGTATATCATCATCTTTTTTACCAAGCGCAACTGCTTTTTTTAAATACTGAATAGCATATATTTTATCAATATTGGTATTTAGATAAGATATACCTATACGATAATTGTAAAGAACATTATCCTGTTCTTTGGTTATTAGCGCAAGATATTCGCCCAATGCAGCACGATAATTTCCAAATTCGAAATTATCTCTTGCAACTTTTTTTTCCACTTCACCAACTTTTGGAACTACTAATTGAGCATATGCAGAACAGTAACTAATAGTAAAAAAAATTAAAAGAAGAAAATTGGCAAGGCTTCTTTTAGTCATATTTCCTGGAAATACTTGGCTGATATTATTCAGACTTAAATTGAGTATTATATTTTTTAACTTCCATCTCAAATAAAGACTCGGTTATTGCTATATCTGTATTTTTAAAGCAGAAGATACCACCCCAGTTCCATGTTTTTTTATCATAAACAATTACTGTTCCTTTATCATTAATAATATATCTTTTCAGTTTAAAATCTTTACCGTCAATATTCTCTTCGGTAAGACCCTCAGGATAAATTAAAGCTATATCAGAAAGGAATTGGGCTCTTCTGTCTTTCTCACTAAGCTGTGTGTTTTTAGCTCTTTCCTGTGCTGCTTCAAATCGTTGTTTTCTTTCAGATTCGCTTAAGCGTTTAGCTTCTTCCTGCGCTTTTTTGTATTCATCAGCACGTAATTTTTCATCTTCCAGACGTTTTGCTTCTGCTGCTGCTTTTGCCTTAGCTTCAGCTTCATCACGTATGCGTTTTTCTTCTGCTAAACGAACAGCTTCTTCACGTGCTTTCTTTTCAGCTTCTAGTCTTGCTTTTGCATCCGTTTCATCTTTAATTCGTTTTGCTTCTGCTAAGCGAGCTGCTTCTTCACGTGCTTTTTGTTCGGCTTCTGTTTTTGCTTTTGCAGCAGCCTCTGCCTGTATACGTTTCTCTTCTTCTTTACGCGCAAACTCAGCCTCGGCTTTAGCCTCAGCCTCCTCTCTTATGCGTTTCTCCTCTGCTAAACGAGCAGCTTCTTCAGCAGCCTTTTTCTCTGCTTCAAGTTTTGCTTTTGCGTCAGCTTCTTCCTTTATTCGTTTTGCCTCTGCTAAGCGAGCAGCTTCTTCAGCAGCCTTTTTCTCTGCTTCAAGTTTTGCTTTTGCATCAGCTTCTTCTTTAATTCGTTTTGCCTCTGCTAAACGAGCAGCTTCCTCAGCAGCTTTCTCCTCTGCTTCAAGTTTTGCTTTTGCATCAGCTTCTTCCTTAATTCGTTTTGCCTCTGCCAAACGAGCAGCTTCCTCATCCTTACGTTTCTGCTCAGCTTCTGCTTTTGCCTTTGCATCAGCAATTTCACTTAAACGTTTCTCTTCTGCCAGTCGGGCAATCTCATCAGCTTTGGCTTTTGCCGCAGCTTCCTCTGCCAAACGTTTTTCTTCTGCTGCTTTTTCTTTTGCCTGTTCAGCTGCTTTCTTTGCTTCTACTGCTAGGCTAGCTTCTTCTGCTGCTTTAGCTTTTGCATCCTCTTCTTTTTGGCGCTTTTCTTCTGCTAAGCGACTTGCTTCGTCAGCTTTGGCTTTTGCAGCGGCTTCCTCTGCCAAACGTTTTTCTTCTGCTGCTTTTTGTTTTGCTTCTTCAGCAACTTTCTTTGCCTCTGCTGCTAAACGAGCTTCTTCCTCTGCTTTAGCTTTTGCAACCTCTTCTTTTTGGCGCTTTTCTTCTGCTATGCGATTTGCCTGTTCTATTGCTTTTCTTTCTTCTTCAGCCTTAGCTTCTGCTTTTGCTTTAGCATCAGCTTCTGCTTTTATACGTTTCTCCTCAGCTAAGTTTGCTTCTTCCTCTTTTCTTTTCTCTTCTGCTTCTGCTTTTGCTTTAGCTTCAACTTCTTCTTTCAATCTTTTTTCTTCGGCTACCTTAGCTAATTCTTCTTTTACTCGTTTTTCTTGTTCAGCTTTAGCTTCAGCTTCTTCTTTTTGTTTTCCTGCATCTGCAAATAATACTTGAGCAGCCTCCGATTTAGAGGCAAGAATCTCTTTAGCTTTTTGTTCAATTTCTACTCTACGCTTTTCTTGTTCTGCAACCTCACTTGCTTTTTTCTGCTCATATGATTTCTGCAATTGTTGAACTTCAACTAAATCTGCGGCAGATTGAAGTGCTCTAAAATCAATACCTACTGTAGGTTGACCATTCTCTTCCGCCTTTTTTATATCTCTTTCATATTGATCATACATTGCAACCGCTTTTTCTTCGCGATAGGGAGTATTAGCCGGCAATGCATTTTTTAATGCCGCAATGGTAGCTTCGCGATTTCCCGCTCCTGTCGAAATCGCAGTCTGAATTTTCTTTTCTTGCTCTGATTTTGCCTGTTGCAGTTTTTCTTCACGAACTTTTTCTACACCTACTTCTGCTTTTTTTGATTCAGCCTGACGTTCTTTACGTTTTTCTTCCATTGCCATGTAAAGCGCAACTTCGCTTTTTGCCATGGCATCCTCTTTCTTTTTGCGCTCAGCATCAACCGCAGTTAGTTCGGCTTGCTTACCTGCATTAAAAATTGATTTGTAATCAACAGCTGCATAATTCTTACCCTGTTCCTGCATAATTTTTCTATCTGCCTCATATTTCTCAAACATTGCAGTTGCTTTATGTTCAGCAAATGGGTCATCTTTATCAAATGTCTGCTTAAATGCTTCTATCATTTTCACTTTATCCCCAGCTGCAGCTTTAACAGCTTGTTCAATTTTGGCAATTGCTTCAGCTTCCTCTTTTGCGCTTTTCTCGGTTACCTTTTGCATGTACTCATCAACTCTGGCTTTCTGTTCCTGAGATTGCTTTTGTTCCGCTTCATCCTGCGACTTTATTTCTGCAAAATTAGCTGCAGCAAATAATGCAGAATAATCAACATTTGACAAGGTCGATCCTGATAATCTCTGCTTTTCATATGCCTCATAAAGAGCCGTTGCTTTTGCTTCCTTATATGGATCTTCTTTTGCATATATAGTTTCAAGCTGCTTTATTGTTTCTTCTTTATTTCCGGCACCAAGGTTAATTGCCTGCTCAATTTTCTGCTTTTGCTCTGCTTCTGCTTTTTCACGTAGTACTTTTTGAACACGTTCAGCTTCCTCCAGTTTTCCTTTCATCTCAACAGCAGCAGCTTCTTTTTGCTTTTCAAGTGCTTGTTTCTCAGTTTTAGCTATTTCTTCTTTTGCAATACGAATTTGTTCCTGAACTTTTTTAACTTCTTCTTCTTTTGCTTTAACTATTTCCTGTTCAGTCTTTTTCCCTTCCTGAAATAAAACGCCATAATCCACTGTTCCACTTGTGGCTTTTTGTTTCTCATAAGCCTCATATATTGCTTCTGCTTTCTTTTGGGCAAGAGTATCTGTATTTAAAAATGTTTTCTTTAAAGCATTTATTGTTGTTTGCTTGTCACCATTACCTGCTTTTATTGCATCTTCAACTTTTTCCTGTCCCAATGCTTTTTCATCTGCAATAAGAGTTTTTGCCTGCATTTCAAGCAATGCCTTCTCTTCTAAAGCCTTCCTCTGAAATTCCAATTTTTCAAGCCGCTCTCGCTCTAACTTTGCTTCCTCTTCAAGTTCTTCTTTTGAGTAATCTAACTGATAGTCAAATTGTTTTTTTCTTGCATAGTAGAAAACATTAGCAACTGGATTAATATAACCAAGTCCATCGCGGTCAGGTACAAGATCAACAATAAAATCAAAAGGTTCAGGTTGAGTTGTTAACGCATATACCTCTGTATCAAAGGTTACTTTTTTTGTGGTGTATCCACCACGAGCAACTTCAATCATATACTTCCCTTCAAGATCTAACTTGAATGAAAATTTACCATCACCCTTAGTTAATTGCTTTTCAACTTCAACCCATTTTCCCGTTTTATCAATATCCTGATAAAGAATAATAATTACATTTTTAAGCTTATCCTGAAGCTCCTGAGCTGACCCATTTATAACCAATTTGCCAGGAACGCTGCCCGCAGCAGGCTTTTCTTGTTCAAGCAAAACCTGCGCTGAAACAGTCAGAGATAATTGAGAAAGAAGGAATAAAGAAAGTAATATTTTTTTCATCTCAACTCTTAAATTTTAAAACAACTAATTTATAAATTATAAGATTACAATAGTTATGCCTTAAATTATTTTCCTTCTGTAGTAATAATTTTTTTACCGTCAACACTCAAAATAGTAAGTTCAATTCGTCTGTTCATCTGACGACCATCCGGATCATCAGAACCATCAGGTTTTAAGTTATCTGCAATTGGTTTAGCTTCGCCATATCCTTTGGTAACAACTCTTTTTGCTTTGATTCCACGTTCATCCAACCATTTTTGAACAGATTTTGCCCTTCTTCTTGATAAATCAATATTATATTCATCTGTTCCTCTTGAATCAGTATGACCCGCTACCTCAACAATCATTTCAGGATTTGAGGTCATGAAATAATATAGTTTTGAAAGTTCAATAACAGACTCATCACGTATATTATCCTTATCAAAATCGAAATAAATTCTTTCCAAAATAATTTTATCACCTGGCTTAAATTTTTTGGTATTAGAAATATCCACATCTATAAGTGTTGGATCATAACCAAGCTTTTTAATTACTTCAAGTTTAGCAAGCTCTTTTTCAAGTTCTACAATTTCATCAGCAAGAGAGAGATTTTGTTGCTCAACTTTAGGTATTTCCATAGCATATGTTTGATCCATTCTGTATTTTGCATTTGGATCAGGGCGCATCGTGTAATCTTGAATAATCTCAGAGAGAAATGAACTTTGACCTAACACTTCAACAACCCCCATAGTATCGAAGTAAACTGGATTTTGTATGTAAACGCAATACACGCCAGGCTGAAGTATTTGAACATAATTACTGTTTCGAGAATTGGGTTTATAGTAACCAATAAGTTCATTGGTTTCCATATTTGTTACTGACATAATAAATTCAGGTAATTTCATATCAGGATTTTTCTTCAACGAATCTGCTATGTTTGTTATAGATCCTCTTACTAAACTTCTCTCCGGATCAACCTCGTTAAATGTTACCCTGTAAATATCTTTCTCACCAAATCCTTCTGGTCTGAATTGAGCTACATATCCATATCTACCAGTGGTTGACATGGAAATGTTATAATCCTCATCAACTGTATTAATTGGATAACCAAGATTTTTAGGTGTTGACCAGGTTTGTGTAAGTTCGTCCCAAACAGAAGTAAAAATATCAAAGCCTCCCATACTTACATGACCTTCTGAAGCAAAATAGAGTGTTTTGCCATCTGCTGCAAGGTGAGGGAATGTTTCGTTGTATTTTGTATTGATAACCGGCCCAAGGCTTACCGGATTTCCCCAACTACCGTTTGGCATTCTATGAGACATAAAAATATCAGTTCCGCCATTAGTAGTCTTGTCTTCACGGGAGAAGAATAGTTTATCAGCATCTGTAGATAGACCTGCCGATGTTTCAATACCTTCAGAATTAATATTTGCGCCAAAGGTTTTATATTCCTCATAATACCTTCCTTTTCTTTGTGAGACGTAAACATCATCGTATCCGTCAAAGTTGTCAATAAAAACAAGCATTTCTTCACCATCTGCTGAAACCCCAACAACTTCCTCATACCATTCAGTGTTTACAGCTGATCCGATATTTCTTGCTTCTCCAAATTTACCTCTACGTTCATTTGCTCTGTAAATATCTGATGTTTTGTATCCATCATAATCAATCTGAATACCCAAGCAATCTGGCCTTTTAGAAGTAAAAACAATGAATTCTTCATTTTCCGGAATGAAAGGGTTGTACTCAGGATAAGGGGTGTTGATCCTGCTTCCAAGATTTTCAAAAGTAACGTCCAAGGGATATTTAACAAGTTCCTTAGCATTAAAACACATTTCAATAACACGGTCTCCTGCAATGATATTATCATTTGCGGTGCGCATAATATCCTTATACTTATTTAACGTAATAATTGCTTCATCAAAACGTCCAACAAATTGATATGCACGACCTAATTGATAAAGTGCTTCTTTATCAAATTTCGGTTGTTGTGTAACGAATTCTAAATAGCTTATAGCTTTAGACTTATCAATGTATGTTTCCAGATAACAGCAACCGATATAAAAATTATAATCAACATTTTGAGGATCATTTGCAAGCAGCAATAGAAATTCATCCAAAGCTGCCCTGAAGTTTCCATTCCAATAATGTTCTAATGCTTTCTGTTTAGTTGGTTTATACGTTTTATTCTCTTTTTCATTTTTTATTCGTTCCTCAACTTCTTGAGTTGTTGTAATATCCCTTGACTGTGACAGCACAGAAAATGGCAGCGTTAACAGCGTAACAACAAAAAATAAGAATGCAAAAGTATATGTCTTTAACATCTTGTTATTTCAAACATTTATTAGCCTGAGAAGGCATTTTAATTTCGGGTTAATAATAGCAAATATTTTTAAGCACAAAAAACGTTTAGGTTTTCTTTAATTAACAATTATATTATGATTTAGGCTTTAAGTCCTTGGGCACATCAAAATTCTCTATCTTAACATTCTTAGCATCAAGGTTCAAAATCCTGATTTCAATCCTTCTGTTTAACTGTCTTCCTTCAGGATTATCTGATCCATCAGGATTTTCATTAATAGCAATCGGTTGAGATTCTCCCATTCCAACAGCTTTAAAACGATTAGCGTCAATGCCTTTTCTTACAAGATACCTTACCACTGCATTGGCTCTATCTTTTGAAAGCTCAATGTTATACTCATCATTTCCATGCGAGTCTGTATGACCACTAACTTCAACTTTTATTTCCTTATTCTCTGACATATAATCGTATAGCTTCTGAAGTTCATCTTCTGACTCTTTCCTGATTATTGATAAATTATAATCAAACAAAATATTCTTCAACACAACAGAACCACCTTTTTTAAATGCTTCAAAGTCAGTTTTCATAACTGCTGACTGATATTTTTGTTGCTTCTGAATTTCTTCAAATTTTGCTAATAATTCTTCATACTTTCTATTTTGGTCTGTAACCTGTTGAGTTAATTGATTAATCTTATTTCCTGATTCCGCTATTTGTTTTTTTAGTTGTTCGTTTTCTAAAATCAGAGCTTGATTCATTTTCTTCAATTCTTCAATACTTTTTGAATTAGCAAGTGCATCTGCTTGACTTTTTGCTTCCTCCTCAGCTTTTGCTTTAGCTGCCTTCTCTTCTGCCAATCTCTTTTCCTCATCAATCTTCTGTTGCGCCTTAACAAGTTCTTCTTGTTTTTCTTTACGGGCGGTTTCCTCTAATTTCAGTTTCTCATCAGCAAGCTTCTTTTCAGCAAGCCTTTGTTCTTCTGCTTTCTTTTTCTCTTCTTCTTCTTTTTGAGCTGCAAGACGAATTTCTTCTATTTTAGCTTTATTGGCTGCTTCAAGAGTTGCTTTTTCCTCAGCATCTTTCTTTTCAGCAGCTTCTTTAGCTTCTAACTTTCTTTTTGCTTCAGCTGCAGTTTGTTCTTCTTGTTTCTTTTGATCTTCAAAAGATTCCTTAGCAAAACCTGATGCCAGTTCTTCCTTCTCTTTAGTTATTTTTTGAGCCTGTAATTTCTTAAGTTCTTCTAATCGCTTGACAATTTCATTTTTCCTTGCTACCAATGAATCATCAAATGCTTTTTTCTTTTGGTCGGCAATAAGTTTTTGTTCCTCCTCCTGCTTTTTCTTCTCTGCTGCCAACTTGGCTGTTTCATCAGCCTTACGTTTTTCTTCGGCCAAACGTGCAGTTTCCTCAGCAAGTTTCTTTTCTTGTTCTGCCTTTGCAGCGGCAAACTCTTCAGCTTTTTTCTTCTCTGCAGCGAGACGAGCCTCTTCTTCAGCTTTAGCTTTTGCAGCTTCTTCTGCTTTTTTCTTTTCTTCTGCTGCTAGACGTGCTGCTTGCTCAGCTTTTGCTTTTGCTGCAGCTTCTTCAGCAATCTTTTTATCCTCTGCTGCCTTAGCAGCTGCAAGTTCTTCGGCTTTTTTCTTTTCCTGTTCTGCTAAACGGGCTATTTCCTCTGCTTTTGCTTTTGCTGCAGCTTCTGCAAGTTTTTTCTCTTCTGTTGATTTAGCAGCTGCAAGTTCTTCCGCTTTTTTCTTTTCCTCTGCTGCTATACGAGCTACTTCCTCTGCTTTTACCTTTGCTGCAGCCTCTGCAAGTTTTTTCTCTTCTGCTGATTTAGTTGCTGCAAGTTCTTCTGCTTTTTTCTTTTCCTCTGCTGCTAAACGAGCTATTTCTTCTGCTTTGGATTTTGCAGCGTCCTCAGCATTTTTTTTCTCTTCTGCTGATTTATTTGCAGCAAGTTCATCTGCTTTTTTCTTATCAGCAGCAAGGCGCGCTTCTTCTTCGGCTTTGCGCTTCTCTTCTGCTAATCTTGCTCTCAAAACAGCTTCTTCAGAAAGTCTTTTTTCTTCTGCAGCCTTTGCCGCTTGCTCAGTTTTGCGTTTTTCTTCTGCCAAACGCGTCTCTTGCTCTTTAGCAGATTTTTCCATAGCAGCAAGTTGTTCTTCCAACTCTTTTAATTCTGCTATTTTTTTATTTTCGTCTTCTTTATTATCAACTATCTGCTTAACTTCCTCAACCTTCTTTTCTTCTTGCTGTGCAACTGGTTTTCCGCAAATTACAGGATCAAGCATAATTGCTTTTGTTATCTCTGCATAGGTTGAATTTTCAGGAACTACAATTTTATCAACTTTAGATTGATACCCATCGCACTCGTAAGTAACGTTATATGTTACTCCTGGCTGAAGAATGAAGATATAACTTCCCGTAGATTTATTAGGTTTATAAATACCGGTAACAGCATTTGTTCGGGCGTCAGCTACAATAATATTTGCAAGAATTTCCGGACTGTTTTCAAGAATTACAACACCTTTCATTACAGTAAGACTTTCTTTCTTTTTTTCGGTAAGCTCAATCAGATAAATATCTTTTTCACCCATTCCACCTTCCATGCGTGAGGAGTAATAAGCATAATGTCCATCTGGAGTAGTAACAAAAAACACATCATCTTCAGGAGAATTAATTGGATAACCAATATTTACAGGTGTTGACCAAACACCATCGATATTTTCAGAAGTGAAAATATCAAACCCACCCATACTGTTATGCCCTTGCGAACTAAAAATAAGTGTTTTGCCATCGGCTGCAAAAAATGGTGCTTCTTCATCATAAGCTGTATTAATAGTTGCTCCAAGGTTTTCAGCTTTCCCCCAAGTGCCGTCAGGAAGAAGTGAAATTTTGTAAATATCTCTTCCACCTAAACCGCCAGCCCTATTACTGACTAAAAATAAATTCTGTCCGTCTGCCGATACAGTTGCATGGGTTTCCCATGAAGCTGTATTTATTTCACCGCCTAATTTTTCAGGTTTTGACCATTCAGCACCATTCAACTTACTCATGTAGATATTCCCATCCCCATTATCATCTTTGTAAATAAATAATTGCTGGCCATCAGGTGAAAGACCTATAGTGGCTTCATGTCCCTCTGTATTAATATTAACACCTATACTGCGAGGAGTTGTCCACTTACCTTTTTCTTTTTTAGCAATGTAAATATCTTCGTAATATTTCCCATCAAGAAATAGTTTTCCTCCTGTTGTACCTTCTCTGCGTGAAGTAAAAATGAGTATGTTACCATCCCCTGAAATTACAGGACTGTAATCCTCATATTTTGAATTTATAACCGCCCCTAATGACTGAACCTTAATATTTACAGGTTCTTCTATGAGCAACTTTGCATTTTCAGAGTATTCAATCTGATGTTTTACTTCATTATAAGTTTTTACATCTTCCAAATCAACAAATGACCGGTAGTTGTAGTAGTTTGAGATAGCATCATCAAAGCGATAAGAAAAATGGTATGCTTTTGCAAGATTGTAATAAGCAATACCAGGAGCTGCCTTTTCTTTGTAATCACCTTCTTTGTACATCAAAGAAACATTACCTACAGACTGTTCAAGGTAATAGATTGCCTTTTTTCGGTCAGGATTAGCACCAAGATAGGCTGTGCCAAGCATGTAAGCCAGATTTGAGTTGGTTGAATCATAAGCATATAATTCTTTTGCAAGCGGAAGTGCTTTGTAATAATCACCGTCATACAAATAACCATCAACTAAACCGAATTTCTTTTTAAAATCGGCCTCGTTGGTTACCTGTGCGCTTACTGTGCTAAATAGAAATAAACTTGAAACTAATAAAAGTAAATCTGCTCGCATAAACTGTCCGTAAAAATACAATAATCTAACATTACATTGTAAAAAATAATTACAATGTAATATCAAAAAAACTCAATAAAATTAAAACATTCGAGCAATAATAAGCAAAATAGGAATATTAAAGCCTGATTAATTGCAAAAAAAGAAAATTACTTCTTCTTTATCTTTATTGGCTCAAGATTTACTGCCTTATTTATTTCAAAATAAGAGGTGCCAATAGGAACGGTCAGGTTCTCGGAATGGAATAAATAACCGTTTGCTTCGTAAGCAATATTATAAGTAATTCCGGGCTTTAGAATTAGGGTAAAACTACCATTATCTGCCCGGTTTCTGTAAGTTCCGTAGAGTTCACCTGATTTATTATCGGTTACATTAATTGTAACTTTTGGAATAACACCATTTTCATCTTTTTCAATCTTTCCTTTGTATAGAGTAAGCGGCTCCTGAATTTCAAGTTCAAGGTTAATCAGGTAAATATCTTTTTCACCAAAACCACTATCTTTTGATGAGGAATAATAAGCTCTTTTTCCATCTGGTGAAGCAACAAAAAAGACTTCATCATCTGCTGTATTGGTTGGATAACCAATGTTTCTGGGCTGTGTCCATTTCCCGTCATCCTGAAAAACAGAGAAGAAAATATCAAAACCGCCAATACTGGTATGTCCTTTTGAACTAAAGAAAAGTGTTTTGCCGTCAGGATGCATGAACGGTGCATCTTCATCGTACTCAGTATTTACAACATCGCCAAGGCTTTGTGCTAATCCCCACTCACCATTAGGTAATTTTTTACAGGAATAAATATCCAATCCGCCTTTTCCGCCATTGCGATTACTGGTAAAAAACAAGAGTTGTCCATCTGGCGAAACAGATGCATGTGTTTCCCATGCTCTGCTGTTAATATCAGACCCAAGTAACAAAGCTTCACCCCATATATCATTCTCTAATTTGCTTACGTAAATATTACCATCACCCAAGTCATCACGATAAATATAAAGTTGCTGTCCGTCTGCTGATAAACTGATACTGGCATCATGGCCATCTGTATTTATGTTTGGACCAATATTACTTGGCGCAGCCCATTCACCTTTTTCATCTTTTAACGATATATAAATATCTTCAAAATATTTATCGTCATCTGCTTTAAGGTTTCCTGTTGTTCCCTGCCTACGTGAAGTAAAAATCAACATATTCTCACTTGCATCAATAACAGCTGAATAATCATCAAAAGGTGAGTTGATTTTCTTTCCTAAGTTTTGAATCGAAAAACTTACTGGACTCTTAAAAATCTCCCGCGCATTTTCACACATCTGTATCTGGCGGTCAACATCTTTTATAAGATCAACTTCGTATTCAGGAATGTATTGTTTAAACTGTTTATATTGAAGTTTTGCACTGTCAACCTTGAACTCAAGATGGTAAACTTTTGCAAGCTTATATATTGCGTCTGGAGGTGCTTGTGTTTCTTTATAAGTTCCCTCGGCAAATTCTTTTGAAATACTTTTAGTCGCAACTTTAAAGTAGGGAATTGCAAGATCTTTACGATTAGTTGTGCTGAAATAGCACATGCCAATTTTGTATTGCACGTGTGCATTTTCCGGATATAGCTTTTCCAGCTCAAGAAAATTTTTCAAGGCAAGATCAATCTTGCCTGCAGCAAGATGTTGTTCAGCAACCGGAAATATTTTTTTCAGATAATCTTCACCTTGTGCAAGCGAGTGCAACGAACTGAATACAGAACATAAAATGCAAATGAGGAAAACTTTCTTCATAGAAAAGTTTGTATTTAGGTTTTTATTACCAATCAGTCTTATCATAAGACAAGAACCAATAAATAAGCCCTCAATACGCTTATTTTTTTAAATAGTTCTGTTTATATCAAATTGTTCAAGATAATCTGCAACTTTCCTTACAAAACTTCCGCCCAAAGCACCATCAACTACTCGGTGGTCATAAGCATGTGAAAGAAACATCATGTGACGAATTCCAATGGTATCACCAAACTCGGTTTCAATAACTGCTGGCTTTTTGCGAATAGCTCCAACCGCCAGAATTGCAACTTGCGGTTGATTAATAATTGGAGTTCCCATTACATTACCAAAAGTTCCAACGTTGGTTAAAGTATATGTTCCACCTTGAATTTCATCAGGTAAGAGTTTGTTGTTTCTTGCACGATTAGCTAAGTCATTGACAGTTTTTGTAAGTCCGTAAAGGTTCATGCGGTCTGCATTTTTTATTACAGGAACTATCAGATTGCCGCTTGGTAATGCGGCAGCCATACCAATATTGATATTTTTTCGGATAATAATTTTTGTGCCATCAACCGAAACATTGACCATAGGAAAGTCTTTTATAGCTTTTGCAACAGCTTCAATAAAAATAGGTGTAAAAGTCAACTTCTCTCCTTCCTTTTTCTCAAACTGATCTTTCATCTTATTGCGCCACAAAACAATATTTGTCACATCGGCTTCAACATAAGAAGTAACGTGTGGTGAAGTATGTTTACTCATTACCATGTGTTCGGCAATAAGTTTACGCATACGATCCATTTCTATAATTTCATCACCGGCATTTATACTTACAGCAGGTTTCTGAACTGCAGATACAGAAGGGGTTTGTTGTCCGTTTGAAACAACTTTTACCTCCTCTGCAATTTTAGTATCAGGTGCAATTGATTTACCGCGATTAGGTAAGTAAGCAAGGATGTCATTTTTGGTAACACGTCCTTCTTTTCCTGTTCCCGGAATAGTGTCCAGTTCAGCCTGTACTATACCTTCTTTTTGAGCAATATTGCGAACCAACGGAGAATAAAAACGATCTGATTGTATTAAAGGAGAAACACTACGAGTAACGACAGGCTGAGAAACACTAACAACCTCTTGTTTAACTGAAGTAGTGATAGAAGGAGCAGCTAAAGTTGGTTGTGAATTTGCTGCATCTGCTTCGCTTCCAATAAGGCAAATAACTTTACCTACCTGTACCACATCACCTTCTTTAAAAAGCAATTTGAGGATTTTGCCTGAAGATGGAGAAGGGACCTCGCTGTCTACTTTATCAGTGGCTATTTCTAATACGCTTTCATCAGCTTCAACGTTGTCGCCTTCTTTTTTAAGCCATTTAATAATCGTTGCTTCTGCTACACTTTCGCCCATTTTGGGCATTATCATTTCTGTATTTGGCATTTTATAAGATCAAAATATGTTCGCGGACAAATGTATATATTATTGTGAATTTCAGACATTGACTGTTCTTCCCAATTCCCTTAATCCTTTCCACAAAATATTTATATCATTCCACAATTGATAGTCTTTAGCGTAAAGCATATTCAATTTTTGAATTGTTGCTGTATCCACTAACTGCTTATCAAGCGCATCAAGAGGATTTAAAACTCCAGATTTTATTTTGGGAAGATTCCATAGTTGTTTATCTTCTTCACGAGGAAAATAGTATCCTACGAAAGATAATTTTCCGAACAAAACTTTAACACAGTTTTTGATTAAACCCATCGGTTTATCAACAAAAAATAGCAACACAGGAAATAATGCAAGCATAGAAAAAGTTGACACTAAATCTAACATACGCTTATTTCTTTTATTGACAGTTTTAGTGATTGAATTAATATCAATTACATAAAGTTCACCAGGAGAATTTATTGAGTTGCTTCCAATAATATATAGGCTTTCAGGTGGTGCAATTTTATAATCAACCTGAGAATTTGAGGATGAAGACATCTTGTCTATTATTATTTGTGAGGGTAAATCTTTTGCGCAAAAGATTACTTCGTTAATTTTATAAATATTAACGATTTCTGAAAGCTGATTAAGTGTTCCTATATAATCGGAATTATTATTTTCAGTTTTCTCTGCGGGGCGAATAAATCCTAAAAAAGAAGGTTGAACTTTTGTCTGATTTAATAATGCCCCTACTCTTTTTGCTTCGTCTTCATTGCCAACAATTACAATTCGTTTATTTGTTCCTGAACTTAAATCAAATCCCTTTATTTTCAGAAAATGGAAAAGCAATCGTAGAGCAAGCATAGAAAAAATAGCCCACAATGTTCCGAGCAAAATAAGTGCACGTGAAAAACGATACGATTCCGGAAGAAGTGCATAAATAACCAATATTACAGCAGTTCCTGCAAAAATACCACGAACAATTTTAGAAGCTCTTACAGGTTTATCGTAACCTGCACTTAAGAATATACTCAACAACCAAACAGTTATATAAAGCGGCAAAACACCAAACAAAAACTCTGTTGGATAATGAACTCCTTCACCTGCCTTTATGTTTTCTTCCCAATAGTTGGCAAGAAAATAAAGTCCTGAAAAAAGTAATAATGAATCAATAGCAGGAATAAAAACCTGTTCTACAAACCTTCGAAGAATAGCTGCTCCTGCTCTAATATAAATAGCAATATTTATAAGAAAAGAAAAAGTTTTTGCGTTTTGCTGAGAAAAATGCTTGCGTGCAAAAATTATCATGGCATTGTAAAACACAAACACAAAATTCACACTGCTTTTTTTAGTGCTTTCGCCTTTATAATGTATAATTCGAGCTTCCGGAAAATAATAATTTTTCCAACCACCTTTGATAATCCTGTAAGACAAATCAATGTCTTCACCGTACATAAAAAAATCTTCGTCAAGCAAGCCAACTTTATCCAAGGCATCTTTGCGCATAAGCATAAATGCTCCTGAAAGAATTTCAACTTCGTTTGTCTGTTCTTTATCCAGAAAACCGAGGTGGTATTTTCCAAAACGTTTGGATTTAGGAAATAATGCCGAAAGTCCGAATATCTTGTAAAATGCAACGGTTGGCGTTGGTAATCCACGTTTTGATTCAGGGAGAAAGTTTCCCTTCCCATCCAGCATTTTTATTCCCAAACCTCCAGCATCAGAATGCGAATCCATGAAAGAAACACATTTGGTAAACGTATCAGTCTCCACAACTGTATCAGGGTTCAGCAGCAAAACATATTTACCTGTTGATAATCTGATAGCCTGATTATTTGCTTTTGAAAATCCAAGATTTTCTTTGTTTGCTATTAGTTTTACATCAGGAAATTTTTTGCGAACCATTTCCACTGACCCATCCACCGAATTATTGTCAACAACAAAAACTTCAGCTTCTAAATTTTTCAGTGCAGCACGAACAGAATGAAGGCATTGTTCAAGAAAATATTCAACATTGTAATTGACAATTATTATGGATAGCTGCATCACTTAGCGAACAAGTGAATTTTCGTAAGGAACACGATTAACAATGCTTCTTCCTAAAGTGATTTCATCGGTATATTCCAGTTCACTTCCAACTGCAACGCCACGAGCAATTGTGGATATTTTTACATCAAAACCATTCAGCTTTTTAAAAATATAAAAATTGGTGGTATCGCCTTCCATATTAGCACTAAGTGCCATTACAATTTCCTTTATATCTCCTCGTTTAACACGATTGATAAGGCTTTCCACATTTAATTCAGCCGGACCAATGCCGTCCATTGGAGAAATTATTCCACCTAAAACATGATAATGTCCTTTGAACTGGGCTGTGTTTTCAATCGCTATTACATCACGAATATCTTCAACAACACAAACTAACGAACCATCCCGTGAATGGCTGGAGCAAATTCCACAAAACTGTGTTTCTGAAATATTGTGACAGTTCTCGCAATATTTAATTTGTTCTCGCAACTTAATAAATGAATTCCCAAATTTTCTCACCTCTGCTTCATCCTTTTTCAATAAATAGAGCACAAAACGATAAGCCGTTTTTCTGCCTATTCCCGGCAAAGCAGCAAACTCATCAACAGCTTGTTCAATCAATTTTGAGGAAAAGTTCATTGGCCAAAAATAATAATAAACAGTGAGTGTAAAAGCAGATTTATTAGTTTCGCCCCATGTCTCCATCTCTGATTCTAATTTGCGTTGGCATTTACACGTTGTTGCTTTTTGCAGTAACCTATTTCACTTCTCGTAATGCTGACAATAAAAGTTTTTTCATAGGCAACCGATCAAGCAAATGGTATTTAGTTGCCTACGGAATGATTGGCGCATCACTTTCTGGCGTTACGTTTCTGAGCGTTCCGGGTGATGTTGGCAAAGGAGCATTTTCTTACTTCCAAATGGTATTAGGATATCTTCTAGGATATATTGTTATTTCTTATGTTTTACTACCTCTTTATTACCGATTAAATCTTACTTCTATTTATTCCTACCTAAAAGAAAGACTAGGCGTTTATTCCTATAAAACAGGAGCGTTTTTTTTCATCCTATCTCGAGTAATTGGCGCATCATTCCGCTTATTTATTGTAGTTAATGTTTTGCAAATTTTTGTGTTTGATGCATGGGGTATAAGTTTCTGGATAACTACAAGCATTTTCATTTTACTCATTCTTGCTTATACTTTTCAGGGTGGTGTAAAAACAATTGTGTGGACAGATTCATTACAAACCACTTTCATGCTTTTATCGCTTCTGCTTTCAGTTGTTCTAATCTGCAAACAATTAAATTTTGGATTTGGTGATATGATTACTGCTATAGCTAATTCCGATTATTCAAAAACCATTATGACTGACTGGCAACTGAAAACTTTTTTTCCGAAACATTTTTTCGGTGGAATGTTTATTGCTATTGCTATGACTGGACTTGATCAGGAAATGATGCAGAAAAATATATCATGCAAAAACATTGGTGAAGCCCAGAAAAATGTGATTACATTCAGTATTACATTAGTGGCTGTAAATTTTATTTTTCTATGCCTAGGAGCACTTCTTTACATATATACTACATCTAAAAACATTCCATTACCACTAAGAAGTACAGATGATTTATTTCCAACAATTGCATTGCAACACCTTGGAAATTTGTCAGCAATATTTTTTATAATCGGACTGATTTCCGCTGCATATCCGAGTGCTGATGGAGCTTTAACTGCTCTTACAGCATCATTTTGTATAGATTTTCTCGGCTTTGAAGAAAAGAAAGAAATGACTGAGGAAAGAAAAACAACATTGAGAAAAATTGTTCACGTTGGATTTTCGTTGTTGTTGCTTTTAGTAATTGTAATTTTTCGTGCCATTAATGATGAAGCAGTAATTCGACAACTTTTCAGAGTAGCAAATTACACCTATGGCCCGTTACTTGGCTTATTCTTTTTCGGAATCCTTACAAAACAAAATGTTCGCGATAAGATAGTTCCTGTTATTTGCCTTCTATCACCAATAATCTGCTATACCATTGATAGCAATTCTAAAGAATGGCTCAATGGATACCTTTTCGGGAATGAACTTTTGATAATAAACGGATTACTGACTTTTGCAGGGTTGTGGTTAATCAGGAAGAAATAAATCGTTGAAATTTATTTCTTCTGAATTTCGTGACCAAACCTAGCACCATTATTCTTAAACAGATTGTAAAATTTCATGCTGTTATTCAGTGTTTGCATTAGAAACTTCTTGTCCTGCTCATTCTCGGTTTCAAAGGCTTCTTCAAATGTTTTTTCTGTGTCGTCCTGCACCCAGTCTAACAAAGTGCGACCATCGTCTTCAATAAAATTCATACCCACCTTCATATCATAAACAAGAAAGAAGGCAACATTAAGCGCATTTTCCAACACACATTTACGCAACATACTTCCTCCCGAAAAACCCGGCTGTGGTTTACAACGGATGCAGTTATAATTTGCCTGAGTCCATACTTTCACTTTATCTAAAGAATTCTCTGCGCTTCGTTTTTGCAACTGAAACTTTACCAATGAGGCCTGATTGTTTTCAATATTACTGCAAATATTTTTTTCAAAAATAGAACCAAGGTTGCAGGGTTCAACTTTCTTAGCAGCAGCAGGTGTTGTTGCAGCAGTCTGTGCCATAAGATGTGAAGCACTGATAAAAAATAACAACAAACTTATTTGAAACGATTTCATTCGGGTTGCAATCATACGATATTTACTTCTCTTTCCAATACAACGCCAAATTTTTCATAAACAGAATCCATCACTTCCTGCGATAGATTATAAATCTCATTACCTTTTGCACTGCCATAATTTACCAGCACCAAAGCCTGATTTTTATGCACTCCAAAATCATTTTTCCGATAACCTTTCCAACCGCATTGTTCAATTAGCCAACCGGCAGCCAGTTTCATATTTCCATTTTCAGCAGCATAGGCTACAACATTCGGAAACTCATTTTTTATTTGTTGATACAAGTCAGAACTTACTACGGGATTTTTGAAAAAGCTTCCTGCATTTCCAATCACTTTGGGGTCGGGAAGTTTACTGCTCCGTATGCTACATATGGCTTTGCTGATGGCTGCAATGCTTAATTCTTTTACTCCCATTTTATCTAGCTCTTGCTCAATTGCACCATAACTGATGTTAAACTTAGGTATTTTATTAAGTCGGAAAGTAACAGAGGTAATGATAAACTGATTGCGGTGTTTATTCTTAAAAACACTTTCACGATAGCCAAATTTGCATTCAGATGCTGAAAACCTTTGTATTAATCCTGATGTAATCTCTAATGCTTCCAACTCATGGAAAACATCTTTTACTTCTACACCATACGCTCCTATATTCTGCATAGGACTTGCGCCAACATTACCAGGAATAAGCGAGAGATTTTCCACTCCTGCATAATTATTTTCTATGCAGTATAAAACAAAGCTATGCCAGTTTTCACCAGCTCCTACTTTTACAAAAACATGATTTTCAGTTTCAAAATCAACAGCAATTCCTTTGAAATTATTTTTGATAACAATACCATCAAAATCTTTAGTAAACAGAATGTTGCTTCCTCCACCCAGAATAAGCTTTTCAGCTTTAACAAACCGTTTATCAGCAGAGATTTTCCGAACATCATCAAGCAAAGAAATTTCAGCAAAATATTTTGTTTTTGCTTCAATTCCGAAGGTGTTATATTTTTTAAGGGAGAAGTTTTCGCTGATTATCATTCAATAAAAATACGGTGGACGAAATTAACTATTAATAGAAGTTTTAAGTAATCTTTCAATTCCTTCAACAACTTGTTCTGTAGCACCTTTCTTTGCTTTCATATATTCACCTATTCTTGCTTTAATAGCTTTGTCGCTGCCTTTAACAAAAAACAAATCAGTAATTTTATTATTCATCTGGCGGAATTTTTCAATTGTATAGGCCATACTCAGGTTTACCATTTCAACTGCTTCATTAAATTTATAGTAGTTAGGGCCTATAATTATTGGAACAGAAAAAGCTGCGGGTTCCAATATATTGTGAATTCCTTTACCAAAGCCACCGCCTACATAAGCAACATCACCATATCGATAGATTTGCGACAAAATTCCAATGCTATCAATTATCAGGACATCAGCATCTGATACATTACTTTCATTTGCCTGCGAAAAACGTAAAGATGAAGTTGGAATATTTTCAATCAAATCCGTTATTCTTTTTTCATTCGTTTCGTGTGGAGCAATAATGTATTTCATTGTTTGCTTCCTTTTTTTAATTAACTCAATTAAAATCCGTTCGTCTTCTTTCCAGGTGCTTCCTGCAACTATAGTAGTTGTATTATTCTTAAATTTCTCAATCAAAGGAAAATCAACAGACTTTTCGGCTATTTGTATAACACGGTCAAAACGGGTATCACCGCAGACTATTACATTATTGAACTTAGCTTTACTCAGCAATCTTCTGGATGTTTCTTCCTGAACATAAATGAGATTAATCTTAGATAAAATCTTA
>CANJWH010000008.1 GCA_947478465.1 Bacteroidota bacterium | reverse complement strand
GAATTTTTTAGAACGTTATCATTGATATCCGCTTTGCCTGAAGCTATTTCATCAATCTCTTTTTTGATGGAGATCATGGCTTCGCAAAAACGGTCAAGTTCTTCTTTCGATTCACTTTCTGTTGGCTCAATCATCAATGTTCCTGCAACCGGGAAAGAAACCGTTGGTGCGTGAAAGCCATAATCCATAAGTCTTTTAGCAATGTCTCCTGCTTCAACATGTGAATCCTTTTTAAAATCGCGGCAATCCAAAATCATTTCGTGGGCACAGTGTCCTTTGTTTCCCTGATACAAAACCGGATAATGTTTCTCCAATTTTGTTTTGATGTAGTTCGCATTGAGGATGGCAATTTTTGTTGAGTCGGTAACGCCTTGTCCGCCCAGCATTTTTATGTAGCCATATGAAATCAACAGAATAAGTGCGCTTCCCCAGGGGGCTGCCGAAACCGCATTAATTGCCTGACTTCCGCCAGTTTTTACAACAGCATGTCCGGGCAAAAATGGCGCAAGGTGAGCCGCAACTCCGATTGGCCCCATGCCGGGCCCGCCACCGCCATGCGGAATAGCAAATGTCTTGTGCAGGTTCAAATGACAAACATCAGCACCGATATTTCCGGGAGAAGTTAATCCTACCTGTGCATTCATATTCGCGCCATCCATGTAAACCTGTCCGCCATTCGCATGAATGATTTTATTGCATTCTATAATTGTTTCTTCAAACACACCGTGTGTAGATGGATAGGTAACCATCAGACAAGAAAGATTGTCTTTGTGTTGCTCTGCTTTTGCTTTTAAATCTGCAAGGTCAATGTTTCCGTTGTCATCGCATTTTACAACTACCACTTCCATGCCTGCCATTACTGCGCTGGCAGGATTTGTTCCGTGTGCCGATTGCGGAATTAATGAAATTGTTCTATGCGCATCACCACGGCTTTCATGATATTTTGCAATTACCATCAGCCCGGCATATTCGCCTTGTGCGCCTGAGTTAGGTTGTAATGAAACAGCTGAAAACCCTGTTATTTCGCACAGTGCTTTTTCCAGTTCGTCAAAAACAATATGATACCCTTTTGCCTGGTAAGCCGGAACAAACGGATGCATATCTGCAAATGATGGATTGGTAATCGGGTAGAGTTCACTTGCTGCATTCAGTTTCATGGTGCAGGAGCCCAATGAAATCATAGAATGAGTAAGTGACAAATCTCTGTTCTCTAATTTTTTGATGTAGCGCATCATTTCCGATTCAGAATGATAGGTATTGAAAACCGGGTGCGTTAAAAATGAACTTGTTCTTTGAACAGCTCCTTCAACGGGTGATTTTATTCCGTTGGCTGAAATAGTTGCAGGCGTTTGTTTTCCGGCAGCTTCGGCCAGTACAGAAAGAATGGCGGCAACATCATTCAGTGATGTGGTTTCATCCAGACTAATTCCCAGTTTATTGTTTTCGTCATAACGGAAATTGATGTGATTTTTTTCTGCAATTTCTTTTATGGAGGTAGGATTGGTTTGTGCAGGAACGGAGAACGTGATGGTATCAAACCATGTTTTGTTTTCAGTTTTGTACCCGAGTTTTTCCAGTTCAGCAGCAAGCAATGAAGTTAGTGAATGTACATTTCCTGCAATGCGTTTCAATCCATCAGGACCATGATAAACGGTATACATGCTTGCCATCACAGCCAATAAAGCCTGCGCTGTGCATATGTTGGAAGTAGCTTTATCTCTGCGGATATGTTGCTCACGTGTTTGCAACGCCATACGCAGAGCATGATTACCACTGGCATCTACCGAAACACCAATAATGCGTCCGGGCAGGCTGCGTTTGTAATCTTCTTTGCAGGCAAAAAAGGCTGCGTGCGGACCGCCATAACCCATAGGGACACCCAGACGTTGGCTGTTTCCAAGTACCACATCTGCACCCCATTCACCGGGAGGAGTTAATAAAACCAAACTCAACAAATCAGATGCAACTGCCACTTTAATTCCTTTTGCGTGTGCAGTTTCAGTGAAAACTTTGTAATCATTTACTGAACCATCAGCAGCGGGATATTGGAGCAAAGCGCCAAATACATTGTCGTGGAAGGTGAATGTTTTTTCATCACCCACAATCAGTTCAATGCCCAATGGTTTGCTGCGGGTGCGCAATACATCTATTGTTTGCGGAAAAGAATTTGCCGAAACAAAAAATGCTTTTGCATCACGTTGTTTAACTTCTTTTTCGCGGGTGTTATAAAACATGATCATCGCTTCTGCTGCAGCGGTAGCCTCATCCAGCAATGATGCATTGGCCATCGGTAAACCTGTTAAATCCGAAACCATGGTCTGGAAATTCAGCAGGGCTTCCAATCTTCCCTGTGCAATTTCGGCCTGATAAGGTGTGTAGGCAGTATACCAGCCCGGATTTTCCAAAACATTTCTGCGGATAGCAGCCGGAATAATGGTGTTGTAATATCCCTGCCCGATATAGGTTTTAAAAACTTTGTTCTTTCCGCCTACCTCGTTGATGTGTGCACTGTAATCATACTCACTCATAGGAGCCGGTAAGTTCAGTGGCTTTTTGAGGCGGATACCTGCCGGAACAGTTTCGCTGATTAAGGTTTCAATGGAGTCAACGCCAATTACCGCGAGCATTTTTTCGGTGTCGGTTTTGCGTGGTCCGGTGTGGCGGTAGAAGAAAGAATCTTGTGTCATTTTATGCTATGGGATTTTGAAAAGTTGCGCAAAGATAGGATTCGTAGAGACACAAAATTTTGTGTCGTTTCCGTTTTTTCAACAGCATTTAAACCACGCTCGGTGTGCTCTTGTAGTACATATCTTTTACCGAGCCAAAACCGATGACATCGCTCATAATATTATCGTCACTCAGTTCAATTGCTTTCAGCAGTTTGTCGTAGCCGAATTTGTCTTTCAGGTTGTAAACGGTTTGGCGCAGTTTGTCCTGTTTCACGGTGTCTTCAAATAAATCGAGCACCAGTGCATCGGCAGGCACAAACTTAGAAACGGTTACGCCCATTGCCGAAATATGGGTGTTAATCAGCGCATCGGAATGATGGGTTTCGCGGAATTTTTTCATGCGCGCTTTAATGAGGTCCAGAATCTTTGTGCCTTCCTGCACGGGGCTTCCGGCATGAATGCGGTCGCTCCACACTTTGTTGTCTTCGTAGTTGATGAATACGGTTATGTCTTTGGCATACACGCCCTGACCTACCATGCGTTTCTCTAACATCATACATAAAGAGACGAGCAGGTTTTCCATCGTTTGCACATTCTGCCGTTGCGAAGCCGATACCTGACGCATGGCCTGCATGGTTTTGTATTCGTGAAAATCAATGTCGGCTTCCATAAAATTCAGGCGCTGATGCCAGTAGATGCCTACCACACTTTTGAGGGCAGCGCGTAATTTATCGGCAGAGGCATAGCGCAGTTCAAGCGGAGTTTTTATTCCTGCCTTTATCAGTTGTGCCGAGAGGCCTCCTGCTATTCCGGGTAAATCGGTAAGCTGCAATTTGGACAAAACTTCATCAATATTTTCAGGAAAAATGGTAACCAGGCCATCGGGTTTTTGCAAATCACTAGCCAGCTTGGCCAGAAAAGCGTTGGGCGCAATGCCTATGCTGCATTGCAGGTAATCACCCACTTCTTTGCGGATGCGCTGCTTTATTTCGCGGGCCAGTTTAAGCGGGTCTTTATACACATGGCGGTAGGTGCTGAGGTCAACAATGGCTTCGTCAATGCTTTTGGGATACACCTCTTCGCAATAGCTGCGCAGTATTTTCATGATGCCGATGTGAAACTCGCGGTAGCGGGGCGGGTGTGTTTCCAGGGGAATTAAATCGGGACAAAGTTTTACCGCATCATTTAAGCGCATGCCTGTTTTTAAGCCAAACTTTTTTGCCTCAATGCTGGGGGCTATTACACAACCGTATTTGCCGGGATACACGCATACCGCCACGGGGCGGTTGCGCAAATAATAATTTACCTGCTGCTCGCAGGTAGCAAAAAAGCTGTTCATGTCTATGAACAGGATGAGAGAATCGCCAACCATAAAAAAAGAGATTGCGTGAATTTACGAATTCGTAAAATCTATTTCACCAACGCCCCGTTCAACCGCATCAATTCTGTTTCTGCAACTTTGGCTTCGTAGCGCACATTAACCAAGCGCACCGAGGCGGCATCCAGACTGTTTTGCGCCTCTTTTACCTGTAAAGAATTAATAGCACCCAGGCGGAAACTTTCCAGCGCTACATCGGCATTTTCTTTTGCCAGTGTATAATTTTCTTCTTCTAGTTTCAATATCTGCTGTGCATTTATAAACGCATTAAAAGCGCGCAGCACACTGCTCTCTACCGAAAATTTAAGTTCATCAAACAGCAGTTGCGAATTGTTTATTGCCACCTGTGCATTTTTTATTTGTCGCGAGGCATTGCTGCCGTTGTAGAGGTTCCAGCTCAGGTTAAGTCCTGCGGTTAGTCCCCGTGTTTGGTTGCTTAACACAATACCCGCCTGACTTTGTGTATTGGCAAAATTGTAGTTGGCATTCAGCAGCAGTTTGGGATAACGTTGTGAGCGCATTTCGCGCAGGGCCAGTTCACTGCCGAAAATGTTTTTCTGCAGATAGCGCAGGCTGTTGTTTTGATTTACAACGGAAGTTTTCAAATCACTGTATGCCGGTTGATAAGTGATGTCAATGGTTTGGTCCACATCAAAATCGTTGTCAATGGCTTGTGCCAGCAATTTGTTAAGCGCAATTTTTTGTTCGGCAAAAACATTTTTTTGTCGCAGCTGATTCGATTTCTGGGCATTCATATCCACCTTTGCCTGCAAAAAATCCAGCTTGGAACCTGAACCTATTTTCCATTTTGTTTCGGCAATTTTTACCCGCTCATCATACAAGGCTAAACTGGTTTCAATGGTGGCGAGCAATTGTTTTTGTTTTGCCAGTGCATAATAGGTAGTCATTATTTCGGCCACTGTAGTTTCAATCGCAATTTTAAGATTGATTTCGCTCATGGCGTTCAGCGTTTTTAGTTTGTCGTAAGTGGCAAACATTTTCATGCCGTCAAACAAGGTCCAGTTAAGCGCAACACCCGTTGATATGCCGGTGGTGGTGGCTCCTTTTTTATTTACTTCTGTTCCTGTTGCAAACTTCTGGTTGGTATTATTGATGGCTTCTGTTCCCGAAGCATTAAACGTTACCTGCGGCATCATGCCTGCGTTTCCGATGGTTGCATCATTTTTTGTAATCTGGTTTTCGCCCTGCGAAATAAGAATGGAGTGATTGTTTTTCAGCGCAATCTCTATTGCTTTTTCAAGCGTAATTTTTTCCTGTGCAGAAATTTTTCCCGCAAAAGCAAAAAACAAAATTCCGATAATACTAAGCCTCTTCATGTTTCTTTTTTTTGGAGAGATACGAGTAAATAGCGGGGATAACATAGAGCGTGAGCATGAGCGAAAACATCAGTCCGCCAATTACCACAATACCCATGCTCATGCGGCTTTTAGCGCCTGCACCTAATGCCAATGCAATGGGTAATGCACCCAATGCTGTTGCAATGCTGGTCATTAAAATCGGGCGCAAACGTGCGGCAGCTGCTTCATGAATTGCTTCAGTTACACTCTTGCCTTGTTCTTTTAACTGGTTGGCAAACTCCACAATCAGAATTCCGTTTTTGGTTACCAGACCAATGAGCATAATAATTCCAATCTGACTGAAAATATTCAGTGTTTGATTGAAATACCACAATGAAAGCACTGCGCCTGCAATAGCCAGCGGAACAGTGAGCATGATGATAAAAGGGTCAACAAAACTTTCGAACTGTGCTGCTAAAATCAGGTAAATCAAAACGAGTGCAAGCACAAACGCGAACAGGATGTTAGACGAACTTTCTTCAAAATCACGTGAAGGTCCGGTGAGTGAACTGGAAAAAGATTCGTCAAGAATTTTTGCCTGAATTTCGCGCATGGCATTAATACCGTCAGCAATGGTTTTTCCGGGTGCAAGTCCTGCCGAAACAGTGGCACTTTGGTAGCGATTGTAGTGATACAACTGTGGCGGACTGCTATGCTCTTCCACGTTTACCAGATTATCCATTTGTATCAGCACGCCTTTGTTATTGCGCACGTAAATTGATTTTAAGTCAAGAGGTTCGTCACGGTTTTCGCGGCTCATTTGTCCTATCACCTGATATTGTTTTCCGTTCATGGTGAAGTAAGAAAAGCGTTGTCCGCTCAAAGCGAATTGCAGCGTTTGCGCAATGTCTAATTCCGAAACGCCAACGTTGTTAGCTTTCTCTCGGTCAGGAATAATATTCAGTTCCGGTTTATTGAATTTTAAATTCACATCCATAATTCCACCAAAGGTTGGATTGGTTGAAACTTCGGCAAGAAACAGCGGAAGTTTTTCCTGCAACTTTTGAAAATTAGGTGCCTGCAAAACAAATTGCACGGGCAGTGCACCGCGTGGTCCGCCACCTGCCGAAATAGTTTGTTCCTGCAACACAAATGATTTTGCTTCAGGAAATCCGCGTGTGATTTTTGAAACGTAATCAGCAATCTGTTGTTGTGAGCGTTTGCGCTCATCAGGGTTGCTGAGTTTTAATCGTATGAATGCAGAATTTACTGCACCGGAACCTGTAAAATTGGGAGCTGTAACAGTAAGCAAAACTCTTTTTTCAGGAATGGAATCATTCACAAACTGAGTCATTTTCATCACAAAATTATCAGTGTATTCATACGAAGCACCTTCAGGTGCAGTGGCTATAATTCTAAACCAGCTGCGGTCGTCAAGCGGAGCCAGTTCAGAAGGGATTTTTTTGCCGAAAAAGTAGATCATTCCGCCTGCAACAATAAGAATAACAAATGCCATCCATCGTTTTGTCATAAAGCCTTTCAACGAATTGCTGTAGCTGTCAACCATGCCCACAAAAAACGGTTCGGTTGCTTCGTAAAAGCGATTGTGTTTTTTATTTTTTCGCAAAAGGCGGGCGTTAAGCATCGGTGTGAGTGTAAGCGAAACAAACGCAGAAATCAGCACTGCTGTTGCCAGCACAATTCCGAATTCCTGAAATAATTTTCCAACAAAACCTTCTAAGAAAATGATTGGGAGAAACACAGCAGTAAGCGTGATAGATGTAGAAATGATAACAAAAAATATTTCGTTTGAACCTTTGATGGCAGCTTCCATGGGCGACATGCCCTGCTCAATTTTTTTGAAAATATTTTCGGTTACAACAATACCGTCATCCACCACCAAACCTGTTGCAAGAACAATAGCAAGCAGTGTTAACACATTAATGGAAAAGCCAAAAAGATACATGACAAAAAATGTTCCCACCAGCGAAACAGGAATGTCAATCAGCGGGCGAATTGCAACAACCCAATCACGGAAAAAGAGAAAAATAATCAGGATAACAAGTCCGATTGCAATCATCAAAGTTTCCTGAACTTCAACAATGGAAAGCCTTACAAAAGAAGTATTATCCATTGCTATTTCTACTTTGTAATCACCTGGCAAGTCTTTTTTTATCTGCTCGTAGCGTTTGTAAAATTCATCGGCAATGTCAATGTAATTTGCTCCGGGCTGAGGCACCACGCCCAAACCAATCATAGGAACTCCCGATTGGCGCAACATAGTTTCTTCATTTTCTGCTCCCAGTTCTGCGTGACCAATATCTTTTAAACGAACAGGACGATCGTTTTCATTTTTGATCATGAGGTTGTTAAATTGTTCTTCGTTAGTAAGTCTTCCAAGAACTTTTACCGTGAGTTCAGTATTATCACCTGCAACTTTTCCCGAAGGTAATTCAACATTCTCGCGGTCAAGCGCCAACTTAACATCAAGAGGAGTTAGTCCGTAAGCCGCAAGTTTTGCAGGCTCAATCCAGATGCGCATGGAATATCTTTTTTGTCCCCAGATTTGCACGTTACTCACATCAGGAATTGTTTGCAGGCGTTGTGCAATTACATTTTCTGCATAGTCACTCACTTCCAGATGCGAGCGCGAATCGCTTTGAATAGTCATGGAAAGAATGGCATCAGAGTTTGCGTCTGATTTTGTTACCACCGGCATTCCGTCAATATCGCGGGGAAGATTACGCACAGCCTGCGCCACTTTATCGCGCACATCATTGGCTGCGGCCTCTAAATTTTCACCTAAATCAAATTCAACGGTAATAACGCTGGAACCCTGATTGCTGGCCGAAGAAATGGAACGTATGCCTTCAATTCCGTTAATCATTTTCTCCAGCGGCTCGGTAATTTCTGCTTCAATTACATCTGCATTTGCACCGGGATAATTTGTTTTAACCGTAATGGTTGGTGGGTCAATGGAAGGGTATTCACGAACGCCTAAATATTTATATCCGATGAATCCAAACAACAGGATAATCAGGTTCATCACAATAGCGAGAACCGGACGCTGAATACTTATGGTGGAGAGGGAAGACATCAGCGAATAACGAATATTGTTACGAATTTACGAATGTGCGATTTCATCAGATAATAACTAATAAGTCTGAATATACGAATACCATATTACTGTACTTGATTAATGATACGTTTGGAATGAACTTTATCACTACCGAAGTTTATGATTATTGCTAACTGAAGATTATTTGCTTTCAGATATTCTAAAACTTGGTCAATATGTCGTTTGGAATAATTATTTGATTTCTTTAGTTCGACAACTACTTTTTCTTCAACAAGAAAATCAAAAAATAATTTTCCGATTACAGTATCATGAAATTTTAAAGGCGCATATAATTGCTCTGTGAAATTTATATTCCTTTCTTTCATCAATAATGCAATTGCTCTTTGATAATATTTTTCATGGTGTCCTGGTCCAAGTTCATTATACACATCATAAGCACATCCCATAATTTTGTAACTTAATTCAGGGAAAAGTAAATCGTTCCTGCGTAAGTCAGTCATTGGTCAGATCTTTCTTGCGTTAGTTGGTCATTCGTATATTCGAAAACAGATACGTTATTCGTTGATGGTAACTATGTTTAACAAACTTCCTGCTTTCAGTTGCATAATCCCGGTTGCAATAACAGTGTCTCCAACCGACAATCCACTTAGTATCTGCACTTTATTTTCGCTGCGCAAACCTGTTTCAACTTTTACTTCTTCTGCTATTCCTCCGCGTGCGACAAATACTTTTTGTCCTTTCAAAATCGGGATTATTGATTCAGTTGGTATCATCAGCGCATTTTCTGATTCTTCCAGTGAAAATTCAATCCGAACAAACGAGCCGGAAAATAAATTACCCCCTTTGTTCTCTGTTTTCGCTCTAACCTGTATGGTGCGTGTTGCTGCTTCTACTTTTGGTTCAATTGCCATTACAACAGCATCGTGCTTTTCATTTCCCACTTCAGTGGTGAAGGTTAGTTTGCCATTCACCTTAACCAGTTCTGCATATTTTTCAGGAACATAAAAATCAAGTTTCATCGGGTCGGTTTGTTGCATGGCTGCTATTGGAGTGCCGGGTGTTACGTAACTTCCTTCACTGATATTTTTCAAGCCCACTGTTCCATTGAAAGGAGCCGTAATTTGGGTTTTTGAAATCTGTGCTCGCAGCACATCAATATCTGCCGCTATAGAATTTAGTTGTGTTAATGAAGCATCATATTCTTCCTGGCTTATACCATTTATTGCCAGCAATTTTTTTTGCCGTCCTTCTTTTTCAGAAGCAAGCTTTTCCTGTAATTGCAGTTTTCTTAGTTGCGCCTGCAAGTCTTCATCATTTATTTTAACCAGCAAATCACCTTTCTTAACTACGCTTCCTTCTTTGAAGGCGATTGACAAAATTTTTCCTGCTACTTCGGGCATCAGTATTACTTCCTCGTTTGACAACAGGGTTCCCGAAATAAAAATTTTGTTATCTAGTTTTTCGGGCTTTACAATGTATGCTGTAACGTTTACCGGTTGTGGCTTTCCCTGTTGCTGAGGCATAGCCTGAGGAGTGTTGGCAGGAAAAAATTTGACTTTAATAATTACAAAAATTGCAATTACAAGAGCAATAATTAAAACGGTGCGCAGAGTTTTCATATGTACTATACAATTAAACGCAAAAATAGTTTTTGTTTGATGTACAGCGATTATTTAAAAAAGAAGTCCCGCCTTTCTTTACGAAAGGCGGGACTTCTCAAAACAAAAATTAATTTAAATTAGTAGCTCAGCACTACATCATAATTGCTGTTACCATTACTCCATTCTACTTTAAAGCCATACGCGCAACTTAAAGTAGAAGGATTTCCGTTTTGGTCTACACCAAGTGTTAAGGTGAAATCATTATTGTCAACGTGGTGAACCAATTCTCCTGAAGAGAAGCGCCATAAACCGCAATACGTATTTGAGTTTACAGGAGCGTTGTAATACGTTGTGAAAGTACTGCCGAAACGGTTGGTGCCCCATGAATCAACTGTGTTGTAACCATTAACAGAAGTATCGCCATTGGCTTCAAAAGCTACTCTGGCATAAGGAATTCCTCCTCCTGCCTGAACATAACTCCACTCGGTTGTGCGGGCACTGTTCCAGGTTGCATGCTGATTGTTATCAAATGTTACATCAACATTGAACGCACGTTCACGATGATAGAATGTACTTTGGCTGGTAAGGAATGTAAGCCAGTTGTGTCCTGCAATATTCTCCAATGTTTTCACTCCGTTGAACATAATTGACTTATTATCACTCAGGCGGGTTATTTTATAATTGGTGAATGTCTCGGTAAGCACAGCCCCTGCATCGCTCCAGTGAACTCCCGAAGTAAGTTGCACTTTAATTTGTCCTGAACGGGTAACTGAAGGCGAGAAACAAGGAGTAACACCATCAAAGTTGAAATACAGAATTTTGTTGGCAATGTCGGTTGAATCAATAGTGCAACCGCAAAGTGGGCTGGACAGTATTTCAGCACCGTTTTCAGTTTTGCCAAAAGCAGGGATATCGCTCAGCGCATTATTAATATCATTATCTGCCTGATCTAATTCTGATTTGTATTCATTGGCATCTTTATTATGCTGGTCAATATTGGCATCAAGTTGTGCATTGTTCTTGTGTTTAAAACAAGACGAGAAAAGAGTTGCTCCTGCAATAGTTAGTAATGCGAGGAACAGAATTGATTTTGTTGTTTTACTCACAGAGAGTAAATTTTTTTTAGTGTGTTCGTGAGAATAGTTCATAGTGATTAAATTTTGGGTAAATGTAAAATGATTTCGACAATTAGTATGCCATTGAGGATATGATTATGGTCATTTAATAATTTAATAACGTGTGATTTAGGGATATATTGCTTGCAAAAATAATAACTGAAAACTTATCAAAAATTAAAAGCATCTTTTCCTTCAAATCGGAGAGGTAAAAGGCTCTTCACATCTTTAATCTCCAGCACTTTTCCTCTTTCGCCCATTAATAAGAAGCGTATTGGCTTATTATATAGTACTTCATATTCCGATATTGCTTGTCTGCAGGAGCCACATGGCCCCACAGGATTTTCAACTGCTATTTTAGATGATTTTGCAGTTACGGCTATAGTTTTAAAAGCAACACCCGGGTTTTGTGCAGCAGCAGAAAATACAGCCACCCGTTCTGCGCATAATCCCGAAGGATAAGCTGCATTCTCCTGATTACTACCCTTTACAATAACACCGTTTTCAAGCAACACCGCAGCACCAACACTGAAATTGGAGTAAGGCGCATAGGCTGTGTTTGCCGCTTCCTGGGCTTTTTGCATCAGGCTTTTATCTTCAGCATTTAACTCATCAATAGAGTCGTATTCAATATAGTCAATGGTAAGACTTAAATTTTTCATGCCGCAAATAACGGGAACAAATCTCAATTTTACTTAGGTTTGGTCATTAATATTATGGCTTATATAAAACACTTTTTCGCTTTTTTTGTAATAATTAGCTTGCTGTATTCTTGCGGAAGTAAAACCAATTGTCCCGGTGAGGGCGATAACACACTACTTCAAAAAGTTTCTGTTTATTCTGATGACAGCATTGTTGCCGCCAGCTATTACAGTGCCGATACCAACTGGGCAGAACTGGCAAAAGCTTTATGGCAGGAAAAAACTAAACTGCTTGCAGGAAAAGATTCCTCTACCATTTTCTACCTTCTGGTTTTTAATAATTGCAAATACACCCCTGATATTTCTGCTGACTACACTACAGCCTGGAACCCCGATTTAATGACCTACCGTTACTGCACAATTGATAATGGTTTTGGATTTACACGCTTTTGTTACGGTATACGTTTTGACGAAGGCAGAATAGGAGATTGGGCACATTTCCGCTATGTAAATAATGATGGTTCGCTGGCAAAAGTGAAATAATTCGCAGCCTTTCTTATTTTTGCCGCCCCAATGGTTTTTCCGATTAACTATTAACTTAATTAACCAATAACTTTTTTTCTCATGGGAAGAGTATTTGAAAAACGCAAACACACCATGTTTGCCCGCTTCGACAAGATGGCGAAAGGCTTTACTAAAATAGGTAAAGAGATAGCGATAGCAATTAAACAGGGAGGTGCCGACCCGGGCGGAAACCCGCGCCTGCGCGCTGCCATCCAGAATGCAAAGGCTATCAACATGCCTAAAGACAGAGTTGATGCTGCTATTAAACGCGCATCCAGCAAAGAGGAAAAAGATTTTGAAGAAAGCATTTTTGAAGGTTACGGACCGTATGGTATTGCCATGCTGATTGAGTGTGCTTCAGATAATAATACCCGCACAGTTGCAAATATCCGTATGTATTTTTCACGCGCCAACGGTGCCTTGGGAACTAATGGTTCGGTAGCTTTTATGTTTGAGCGCAAAGGCGTTTTCAAGATTGATGATACAGGAAAAGACATTGAAGAACTTGAACTTGACCTGATTGACCATGGTCTGGAAGAGATAAATAAAGACGAAGACGGCACCTTCCTTTATACTGATTTTGTTGACATGGGTAGAATGCAGAAAGCCCTGGAGGAAAAACATATTCCTATACTGAGTACAACTAAACAGCGTTTCCCGGCTACTACCGTAGAGTTAAATGAAGCGCAGCAAGCAGAAATTAATGCACTGATTGAACGTTTTGAAGACGATGACGATGTGCAGGCGGTATATCATAATATGAAGTAAAAGCATTCCAAATTTTCAATCTTTTCAACTTTACAACAATAATTCTATCTTCGCAGCCCCAAATAAAAAAAGATAACGATGTCAATTTTACAGAAAATCAGAGAAAAAACTTATTTAGCGCTTATATTCGTTGGGCTTGGTATTGCCCTGTTTGTTATTGATCCCAGCTCCATTTTCAGCAGCTCTAAACGTGGCGAAACCCACGTTGGTATTATTGCCGGCCAAAAAATAGAAGGACAGGATTTTGAACTGAAAGTTCAGGAAGCTATTGAAAACTACAAAGCCAACTACCAGCAGGCTAATATTGACGAAGCTACTAAAGAAGCTATCCGCAACCAGACCTGGGAACAACAAATTCAGGAGATTGTTATGGGAAGCCAGCACGAAGAATTGGGGCTAAGTGTTAGCGCTGAAGAATTATTTGACATAATTCAGGGGCCAAATCCAAGCCCGCAGGTGCGTCAGGCTTTCGGCAACCCGCAAACAGGTGAGTTTAACCCTGCCAACGTAATCGCTTTTCTTAAAAGAATGGACGAAGACGAATCAGGTGACACCAAAAAACGCTGGTTGGCATTTGAAAAAGATTTGAAAAAACAACAGGTTTACACCAAATACAACACCTTAGTAAAAAAAGGTCTTTACATCACCACAGCTGAGGCAAAAGCCGATAACGTAGCTAAAAACAAAATGGCAAACATCCGTTTTGTGGCAAAGCGTTATGCTGCTTCAACCGACACCAGCGTTGCAGTTACCGATGCAGAGATTAAGGCATATTATGCTGCCAACAACTATAAAGAGCAATACAAACAGGACGAAGCTGTTGACCTTAAATATGTGGCCTTTGACATCAAACCTTCTGATGATGATAATCAGGCTGCAAAAAAATGGATTGACAAAACAACTGAAGAATTTAAACTCACCGATAACGATACGTTGTTTATCAACATCAATTCAGATAAGCCTTATAAGGCAATGTGGTATGCTGAATCAGCACTTCCTGCTGCTGTTGATACCCTTAAAAAAGCTGTGGTTGGAACCGTTGCTGGTCCTTATCTGGAAAACGAAAGCTGGAAAGTATCTAAACTTCTTGGAACTAAAATGGCTGTTGACTCAGTTAAAGCCCGCCACATTCTTTTAAAAGTGGAAGGCGGAAATGCTGAGCTTGTTAAAGCTAAAGCCGACAGTCTTAAAAAAGTAATTAAATCAAAAAACAATTTTGCCGAATTGGCCAAAGCTCTTTCAACCGATGCCGGTTCAGGTGCAAATGGTGGCGACCTTGGCTGGTTTAAAGAAAACGTTATGGTTGCTCCTTTTAACGATGCCTGCTTCAATGGCAAAAAAGGTGATATGCCTATTGTTGAATCACAATTTGGTATTCACCTGATTGAGATTCTTGACAGAAGCAAAGAAAGCCGCAAGCTTAACATAGGAACAGTGGAACGCCTTACCGAGCCAAGCGACAAAACCTTCCAGAACATTTATTCTAAAGCAAGCGATTTCTCTACTAAAAATCGCACGCTCGAAACATTTGAAGCTGCAGCAACCGAAGCAGGTTACAATGTGCGCATTGCCGCAAACATTAAACCAATGGAAGCAAAAGTTGCCGGGTTGGATAATCCACGCCCTATAATTCAGTGGGCATATAACACGGCTAAAAAAGGCGATGTATCGGATGTATATGAAGTAGGAAGCAAATATGTAGTTGTTGTTCTTGTTGAGAAATACGAGAAAGGTGTTAAGCCACTTGAAAGCATTAAAGAAGAACTGGAAGCCGAAGTGCGTAAAGAAAAGAAAGCAGAACAATTCATAAAAGAATTTGATGCTGCTCTTGCTGCAAAACCATCAGTTGATGACCTTGCCGCAAAAATGAATGCCCCTGTTGAAACGGCACAAAACGTAGTTTTCAGCGCAGGTTCAATACCTGGTATGGGTAAAGAACCCGAAGTGCTGGGCACTATTTCAGCATTAAAGGCTGCCGCAGTTTCTAAACCGGTAAAAGGTTTGGCAGGTGTGTATGTAGTGTATGTTGACAATGTGGTGGAAGCACCCGAAGTAACTGACTTTACTGCTGCTAAAAAACAACTGGAACAAACCCTTGCCTCACGTGCCGATTACGAAGTGTACGAAGCACTGAAAGACAAAGCAGAGGTTAAAGATAACCGCGTGAAATTCTACTAAACGATTACTATTGATAAAAGAAAAGTCCCGCCAATGGCGGGGCTTTTCTTTTGGTATCAAATTCAAATAATTGATTTACTGCAAACAGGCTTTTCGATTTGGAATAAATCGCCTTCCGCAGGTTGGTGCCGAAACCATGATAGGAATGAAGTACCCTCTGCAGTGCGAAACGGAGACGGACATGGGAATAAAGTGCTCACTTCATTCCTATCTTGGTTTGCAGATTGGTATGAAGTGTATTCCTCAGTGCGAAACGGAGACGGATATAGGAATAAAGTGCCAGCTTCATTCCTATCTTGTTTTGCAGATGGGAATGAAGTGCCCTCCGCAGTGCGAAGCAGAGACGGATATAGGAATAAAGTATTCGCTTCATTCCTATCTTGGTTTGCGGATGGGAATAAAGTGTCATCCGCAATGTGTATCGGGGACGGACATAGGAATAAAGTGTCCCCCGCAGTGCGAAAAGGAGACGGGCATAGGAATAAGTTGACCTCCTCAGTGTGGTACCGAAACCACGAAAGGAATAAAGTGTCTGATTTTGAGTGGTTGGTAATTGCAGATAGCAATGAAGAGAATAACTTAATCCAATCCGGCATTTCGGATAGGATTGAGTAGCTTCCTTACCTCAACAACTGCATCCTGTAAGCATCCAGCTTAATAAACACAAACAGCAGAATGGTAAAAGCCCACAGCGATGAACCCCCGTAGCTGAAAAAGGGCAACGGAATACCGATAACGGGAGCAAGCCCTATGGTCATGGCAATATTTACCGCAAAGTGGAAAAACAGAATAGAAGCCACCCCGTAGCCATAGATGCGTGTAAAGGTTGATTTCTGCCGCTCGGCTACATAAATAATACGCACTAATAAAAACAGGAACAACACAATCACCACAAAGCTGCCCATAAAGCCCCACTCTTCGCCCACCGTGCAAAAAATAAAATCGGTGCTTTGCTCCGGCACAAACTTGTATTTGGTTTGCGTGCCGTTTAAAAAACCTTTGCCGCTAAAACCTCCCGAGCCAATGGCAATTTTACTTTGGTTCACGTTATAACCAACGCCTTTCGGGTCGTCTTCCTTGCCCAGCATTACATTAATACGTGTTTTCTGATGTATCTCCAATACATTGTCAACCACATAACCTACACTATAGGATATGCCCGAAAATACCACCGCAGTGCCGCCAATCAGCATTGCATTCTTCCAGTTGCGTTTGCCCGCAATAAAAATCAGGAAGGCAATAACCCCTACAATCCACATCATGGTCTTTGGGTCAAACAGCAGCGTAACAATAAACACCGTTACCACCGCTACACCCGCCATCAAAAAATTTCCCGATAAACCTTCGCGATACAGCACAAACAAAAAAGCCCCGTAAACCAAAGCCGAGCCTGTATCGTTCTGCAACAGAATAAGCAGGGCAGGGGTGGCAATAAAAGCAGCTGTAATCAGTTTGGTTCTGTTGTCCTCAAACTTAATGTTCATTGTGCTCAGGTATTTGGCAACCACCAGCGCAGTGGCAAACTTCCCGAACTCGGCCGGCTGAATGCGAAAATTACTGCCTATTTCAAACCACGATTTACTTCCCGCAACCTCGCGCCCGAAAACCAATACCAGAATAAGCAGCAGCATCACCAGCCCGTAAACAGGATATGCAGAAATGGTATAAAACTTTCCGTCAATAAGCAGAATAACGGCTGCTATAAATATGGAACTTGCTATCCAGATCAACTGTTTACCATAATTTTCCGAAGTATCCAGAATGCTTTTGTGCTCCTCGTTATACACGGCAGCATAAATACTTATCCAGCCCAGGAAAATCATTACCAGAAAGATGGAAACCATCACCCAGTCTATGTTATCAAATATGGATTTCTGTTGTCTCATTCTGTTTTGTCGTCATTGCGAGCTTCAGCGAAGCAATCTCTCAATAAGATTGCTTCGGGTGAAAAACCCTCGCAATGACTGACTGCCTTTATACTGTTAATTGTTTCTATTGAGCTAATCATTTAATCGGTTACGGGTTCTTTTTTCACTGGTTTCTCAACCGGCTTCGGCATCAGGTTGGCATTCAAAATAAATTCTTCCACCAAAGGTCGTCTTAAACTATCCGTCAGATATTTTTCAATCAGCAAACTGGCAATAGGTGCAGCATAGGTTCCGCCCTTCCCTGAATTTTCAACAAATACAGCCAATGCAATTTTCGGATTGTCTTTAGGCGCGAAACACACAAACACCGAGTGATCCTCACCATGCGGGTTTTGTGCCGTTCCTGTTTTTCCGCAATACGGAATACCTTTCAGTTTCGAGCGTGCTGCCGTTCCGGCTTCAACAACCTGTTCCATTCCGTCAATCACAATCTGAAAATATTGGCTGTCAATAGTAGTATAGTTGCGGGTGGTAAATTCATTCTCAATTTTTTTACTGCCAATTTGTTTCACCAGATGCGGAGGATAATAAAACCCGCGGTTGGCAAGCGTAGCCACTAAGTTAGCCAATTGCAAAGGTGTAGTACCCAACTCTCCCTGTCCTATACTTAGCGAAACAACGGTCAATGATTTCCAGCGGCTCTTGCCATAAATCTTATCGTAATAATCACCCGTTGGAATTAATCCTTTCAACTCGCTCGGTAAATCGGTGTTGAACTTTTTGCCAAAACCAAAACTTAAAACGTGTTTGCGCCAGACATCATAACCTTCGCGCACTGTTTTCTTGCTGTCAAGGATATTGCGGTAAACATTGCAGTAATAAGCATTGCACGAGTGCTGCACCGATTGCATCAGGTTAAGCGGTGAAGGATGTTGGTGACAACCCACATGAATTGGCCCTGCCGAATAACCCATGCGGCAAGAGTAAGTAGTTTGCGGGAACACCACTTTCTCCTGTTGCCCTATAAGATTATTTACCAACTTAAATGTTGATCCCGGTGGATACTGTGCCATCAGTGCGCGGTTAAACAAAGGCTTAAATTCGTCTTTAGACATCAACGAATAATTTTCTGAACGCACACGACCCACCAATAAATTAGGGTCGTATGTTGGACTAGTGGCAAGCACTAAAATTTCTCCCGTGCTTGGTTCTATTGCTACCACACTGCCTATTTTATTCTGCATCAGCTTTTCGGCATACGCCTGCAAATCCCCGTCAATGGTGGAAATAAGGTCAAGCCCTGAAACAGGCAGCTTGTCATACTCACCGTCTTTAAAACTTCCTTTCGGACGATTGTAAACATCCACCATCATCACCTTATCGCCTTTTTGTCCGCGCAGGTATTCTTCATAATGCTTCTCAATTCCACTCACACCAATGTAGTCACCCGATTTGTAGTAGACGTTATTTTTAGTCATACGGTCGTCAACCTCGCCAACATAACCAAGCAAGTGTGCAGCCACCCTGCTCGGATATTTGCGCAACGTGCGGGTTTGCGTAAAAAAACCTTTGTAGTGATGCAACTTCTCCTGCAGCATTGCATAAAATTCAGACGACAATTGTTTTTCAAAAATAGAAGGTTTATGTCTGGAGTAGTCTTTGATTTTCTGCATTCGCTGATTAAAATCCTCTACTGTTATACCAAGTGTGTTGCAGAAATCCAGTGTGTCTAAATCTTCAACTTGTTTTGGAATTACCATCAAATCGTAATAAGCCTCATTGTAAACAAGCAGTTTGCCGTTGCGGTCGTAAACCAAGCCCCGCGCAGGATATTCAGTCATATGGCGCAACACGTTATTCTCTGCCGAAAGTTTGTAGCTGTCGTCAAGCACCTGCAAAAAAAACAGACGGATAAGAAAAATAATTCCCGTGATAACAATCACGCCACCGATTATCAGCTTACGGTCGGAATAGCGTAAATCCATTAGTTCTTTTTAACCGTGCTGAAAAGATACTGTGATATAATTACCAACGCAAGCGTAAACACCGAACTTAAAATCACGCGCAACAGCGTTGAAAAAAACGAAGAGAAACGGAATATTTCTAAATAAAAAAGTGCAAGGTGATGCAGTAGAATTAATATACCTGCATAGGTGAGCATCCAGCCAATCCCGAATTTCTGAATGGTAGCTATGCTGCCGCGGTCAAAGCCTTCGCGTGGCGAAATCATGCGCAGTAAATAAGGACGGCAAAACGCCATAAACAAACTTGCTGACGTATGCATTCCTGCTGTATTTTCAAATAAATCAATACTCAGGCCCATAAAAAATGCAAGCAGCAATAGCAGCCATCCCGCAATATCAATGGGCAGCATTAATATAAATAATACATAAAGGTAAGGATTGATAAAACCACCCAACTGAACGTTGTTAAGAATCAACACCTGAAAGATGACGAGAAAAATAAAACGCAACACATTTCTTGCTAACAGTTCAATCATCGCTTGAATCTTCTTCTAATTGCTGTTGTTCATTTTTCAGCAGGTTACCCACTATATAAACATTTGTAACGCTTCGAAAATCTGTTCCGGGTTTTACTTTTATGGTATAGAAATTATCTCCCGCTTTCAGTTCAAATTCTTCAATGGTTCCTACAATAATACCTTCCGGAAAAATAGTAGAGAAAGAAGTAGTGAGCACTGTATCACCCTTGTGCAGTTTCACGTGCGAAGGAATATCAACCAAATCAACTAATGAAGCGTTGTTGCCATTCCATACCACCGAACCAAAATAATTGTTGTTTTTTATCTGCGCACTTATTTTTGAATTCACGTGCAGCATAGAAATAACGGTGCAAAAATTTTCTGAAACATTTTTCACTATACCAACTACACCAACGGGAGTAATTACAGCCATATCGGGTTCAACACCGTGCAGACTTCCACGGTTAAGTGTAAGATAATTATTGCGTTTGTTTACTGATTTGTTAACCACACGTGCAGCGCGGTAGTTATACTGTTGACGATAAACAGTATCGTTGATATTGAACACCTGCACATCGTATCTGAAATAAGAATTAGGATGATGCTTTTTCAGTTCTGCATTTTCAGCAGCAAGAATTTCATTTGCCTTTTTCAGAGAAAAGTATTCAGTAATGTTGCTGTAAATATTCAGAAAGTTACCGCTAAGTGTATTTGCTGAATTGATAAAACCAGCGCGCTGATAATTGTTGTTTTGTATCAGCAGATAAACCGCAAAACTTTGTAAAAGCAAAAACAGAAAAACAAAATGATTTCGCCAGATGAATACAAATATGTTTTTCATTTTTTCGCATCCGCCTGAAGCGGATTAGCAACTTATCTCATGAGGAATGGGAACTTCTCAATATTTTTCAGGGCAATACCTGTTCCGCGGGCAACTGCGCGCAAAGGGTCTTCGGCAATGTGAACAGGCAAACCTGTTTTACGTGAAATACGTAAATCAAGTCCGCGTAACAATGCACCACCGCCCGCAAGGTAAAGTCCTGTTCTGTAAATATCAGCAGATAATTCGGGAGGGGTCATCTCCAATGCATTCATTACCGCTGTTTCAATTTTGATGATGGATTTATCCAGAGCCTGTGCAATTTCCTGATAAGTAACTTTTACTTCTTTTGGTTTTCCGGTCATTAAATCTCTTCCGTGAACGGCTAAATCAGGTGGAGGATTTTCAAGCTCAGTTAATGCAGAACCAACTTCAATTTTAATTTTTTCTGCAGTGCGCTCTCCCACCAGAACGTTATGTTGTCTGCGAATGTAATCTTCAATATCGGCAGTTAAATCATCACCTGCCGTGCGGATTGAACGGTCGCAAACAATACCGCCCAACGCAATAACCGCAATCTCACTTGTTCCGCCACCAATGTCAATAATCATATTTCCCATCGGTTCTTCTACATCAATTCCAATACCGATTGCGGCAGCCATAGGCTCCTGAATAAGGTAAACTTCTTTTCCACCTGCATGTTCAGCCGAGTCACGTACCGCACGTTTCTCAACCTCGGTAATACCTGACGGAATGCAAATAACCATTTTCAACGAAGGTTGAAACAGTGAACTTTTTCCCTGATTCACCATTTTTATCATTTCGCGAATCATGTGTTCTGCAGCCTGGAAATCTGCGATAACACCATCACGCAATGGACGAATGGTTTTAATGTTTTCGTGTGTTTTGCCATGCATCTGCATTGCTTTTTTACCAACAGCCATCACCTTTTCAGTACGTCTGTCTATTGCAACAATAGAAGGCTCATCCACCACTACTTTATCGTTGTGGATAATAAGCGTGTTAGCTGTTCCAAGGTCAATCGCAATTTCCTGTGTTAAAAAATTAAAAAGTCCCATGAATTTTTAGTTGAAATATTTTAGTGTTTAAAATGTCTTGTTCCTGTCATTACCATTGCCATTCCGTTGTTGTTGCAATAATCAATTGATTCCTGATCTTTTACGGAGCCTCCGGGTTGCAGCACTGCTGTAACTCCTGCATTATGTGCAATTTCCACGCAGTCAGGGAAAGGGAAAAACGCATCAGAGCCCATCACGGAACCATTGAGATCAAACCCAAAGGATGTTGCTTTTGCAATAGCTTGCCTCAATGCATCAACACGCGAAGTTTGTCCAACACCGCTTGCTAAAAGTTGTTTGTTTTTTGCAAGAACAATGGTGTTGCTTTTTGTATGTTTTACAATCTTATTGGCAAACTCCATGTCGGTCAATTCCTTTGCAGTTGGAGCTTTCAGAGTTGCCGTTTTCATGTCGGCAATGGTTTCTGTTTTCAGGTCTTTGTCCTGTTCAATAACTCCATTCAGCAAAGTGCGGAATTGTTTTTTAGAAAACTCAACAGGCTTTTGAACTAAGATAATTCTGTTCTTTTTTTGTTTCAGAATTTCAACTGCAGAAGTAGAATATGCCGGTGCAATTATCACTTCAAAAAACAGGTTGTTAATTTCAGTTGCTGTTGCTTCATCCAATTCACGATTGGTGATGAGAATGCCGCCAAATGCTGAAACCGGGTCTGCAGCCAGTGCAGCTTTCCATGCATCTGTTAAATTAGTTCTGCTCGCAATCCCGCAAGCGTTGTTGTGTTTTAAAATTGCGAAAGTTGGTTCTGTAAATTCTGCAATCAATGCAACTGCCGCATCAACATCCAATAGGTTATTGTACGATAATTCTTTACCATGCAGTTTATCAAACAACTCTTCCATCTTTCCATAAAAAACGCCTTGCTGATGTGGATTTTCACCATATCGCAATACTTGCGCCTGTGCAATACTTTGCTTAAAAATATTTTTCTTTCCCTGGTTGAAATAATTAAAAATAGCGCTGTCGTAATTCGATGAAATATGAAATGCGTTCAGTGCATGTTGTTTGCGTTCTTCCAAAGTTGTTGAGCCATTTTTTTCATTCAGTAATTCAATCAACTCAGGATATTCATCGCGTGATGAAACAATCAAGACATCTTTAAAATTCTTTGCAGCAGCGCGAATAAGTGAAATGCCTCCAATGTCAATTTTTTCAATAATGTCCTGTTCTGGAGCTCCTGAAGCAACTGTTGCTTCAAATGGATAAAGGTCAACAATCACTAAATCAATCTCAGGAATGTCATATTCCTCAAGCTGCAATATATCTGATTGTAATTCTCTTCTTCCAAGTATTCCACCAAAAATTTTCGGATGCAATGTTTTTACTCGTCCACCCAAAATAGAAGGGTAGGAGGTAAGTTGCTCAACAGGAATCACTGTGCCACCAAGGTCTTCAATAAATTTTTGTGTGCCACCTGTGGAGTAAATATTCACTCCAAGCTCACGCAATTTTAAAATTATAGGTTCAAGATTATCCTTGTAGTAAACGGAAATCAAGGCATTCTTAATTTTTTTCAAGTCGCTCATTTAATAGATTATCAAAAGAAAAATCCGGGGAAATGCCGTTTTTCAGGCGTATCAAAAGTAGATATAATTCTACATTTAAAACCTACATTTGTAAACGTTTTTTTAAAAATTATTTCCAAGTTTTAAACACATCCGATTTTGAGGCTTTACCTGAAGTTAGTTAATGAGAGTATTGCAATGGCAGTGGGCGCGTTGGTGGTAAACAAACTTCGCACCGTGCTTTCTTTGCTTGGAATTACCATCGGTATTCTGGCTATCATTTCAGTTTTCACTATGGTTGACTCAATGGAAAAACAAGTTCGCGGTAGTGTTGAATCGCTTGGGGATGATGTAATTTTTATTCAAAAATGGCCCTGGACTTTCGGGCAGGGTTATCCCTGGTGGAAATACTGGCAGCGCCCTGTTCCCAATCTGAAAGAGTTGCATGAAGTACAGGAGCGGAGTAAAAATGCGGAGGCGCTGGCTTTCATGGCATACATGCAAAAAACAGTGGAATATGGCAGTAGCAATCTTCAAAATGTGAGCATTGTTTGTGTATCACACGACTGGAAAAATATAAAAACATTTGAATTGATGGAAGGCAGGTATTTTACACCTTTTGAATCGGCCGGGGGAAGAAATGTGGCCATTATTGGAAGTAAGGTGGCTGAAGGACTTTTTGGAGAAGCAAATCCCATTGGTAAAACCATAAAAACAATGGGCAGAAAGATTGATGTAATTGGGGTGTTTGACAAAGAGGGAGAGAGTCTTTTTGGTAATTCAACCGATAATCAAGTGGTAATTCCTGCTGTTTATGCACGCACATTGGTTGACCTAAGAAAAGAGCGCTTCAATCCCATGATTCAGGTGAAAGGGAAAGAAGGAGTAAGTAATGAAGAACTAAAAGACGAACTGCGCGGAATCATGCGCTCGGTTCGCAAACAGAAGCCTTTATCTGATGATAATTTTGCATTGAATGAAACCAGTTTGTTGAGTAATAGCATGGAAGGTTTGTTTACCGTAATTAATGGAGCAGGTTGGTTGATTGGCTTATTTTCAATTCTTGTGGGCGGTTTTGGAATTGCAAACATCATGTTTGTTTCGGTAAAAGAACGGACACATATTATAGGAATACAAAAATCACTGGGTGCAAAGAATTATTTTATTCTGTTGCAGTTTTTATTTGAAGCAATTTTCCTCTGCATTATTGGTGGTTCAGCAGGCTTACTCATTGTGTTTTTTCTAAGTCTTGCCGGAAGCAATATCTTAGATTTAGACATTTCTTTATCGCTAAAAAATGTTTTTCTAGGTTTAGGTATTTCTGCAGGAATTGGTTTGGTTTCTGGTATTATACCGGCTTGGATAGCTTCGCGCCTTGACCCAGTAGAAGCCATCCGTTCAAACGGTTAGACTTTCATGCGCGAAACGCTGTAAACACCCCGCCCTTCAGCAATAATATTCTCAGGACTATCATGATAAGCAATCATTCTTGTAAAGATTACTTTGTTGCCGCTTTTTACAATTGTGCCTTCGCAAATCAGGTCTTTTGCTAACCCGGGTGATAGGTAATCAACACGCAAATCAATGGTTGAAAGTTTATCGTCATAATGTTTTAATGTTGTTATTCCGGCAGCACCACCAACTGCATCCATTGCAGTGGCTATAACTCCACCGTGAATGCTGCGTCTGCGCGGGTCACCAATTAGTTCGGGTTTGTAGGGAATAAGTAACGAAACGAAATTTTCCCGCACATCAATAAGTTTAAAACCAATTACCTTGTGAAACGGTATAAATTCTTCAATAATGTTTTGAAACAGTTCTTTTGGGGCTTCCATGTATATTTGTATGAATTGGAAAGCAAAACTACACTATTTGCAAGGATGAAAATCTTTAAAACACTTTTGTTTTTGATTGTTGCCGTAACTGTTTTTGCTGCCTGCAGCCGACCATCGGGTTGTCCTTCTACTTTTATTACCAGACCAAAAATCAGTCAGCGTGATGTAAAGACCTGGTTTGCTTTTAAGGAAAAGAAAAGCAGCAATTATCGCGAAAAGGAATTCTTTGCAATGCGGACAAATACTTATCACCGCAATGCTACCATGAAGAATTATTTTGCAACAAGTTCAAAGAAAAGAAGTGCTGATATGGAACGTAATTTTTTTGGAACATTTTCTTCAGGTAAAAATAAATACCGTGATATGGATGCCTTTGCCTCAAAACCCAAGAAGACACGGGCGCAAAAAGAGGCCGACCATTTTTCATCGCCTTACCGCAAGCAAAACAGGGCAGGCAGCAAGGATTATTTTTTACTTGCAAGCCGCTCCGGAAGCAATAAGCAAAGCAAAGATTTCTTTAGTTCGTCAAGCAAAAACCGAAGACAGCGTGCAAGTTATAACCGCGCTGAAGAAAGCCCCTTTTCTTCACGTTCAAAGCAAAAGCAATTTGTGCAACGTGAATACCAGCCTGACTTGTTTGAACCTAAAGTTTTGTGGTATAAAGGAAAGAAACGCGACAAAAAAATGCCTAAAGACTCAATGGGCAAAGAGGGAGAAAAAGATGCCCAATGAAATAAACAATAACCTGTTTAGAACTATGGCATTTTGCTTGTTTCATAAATTGATTTCAGCTTAATTTTATGATGCTTTTAAACGCTTCATTAGTAACTCTAAAATTTAATTTATGAGTGGCAAATCTATCGTAATGTTTTTAGGCTGCCTGATTGGCGGACTTATCGGGCTGGCTTATGCAGTTGTTGCTGCTAAAGTTGAAATGGGCCCAAATCTTTTTTCGACAGTATTGTATGGCGTATTTATCGGACTGTTTGTTGCAGACTTTCTAAGTCTGGGAATGTCAAAAAAGGAAGCCTGATTTTTATTCCTGTCCTACAGGTTGTGCTTCTACCCAATCGCCATGCTGGCGGATGAGGTCTATCAGTTCGTCTAACGCATTTTCGGAAGCAACATTTCGTTTTACTACTTCTTTGCCTTTGTAGAGTGTTATTTTTCCAACACCTGTGCCCACATAACCGTAATCGGCATCGGCCATTTCGCCAGGTCCGTTTACGATACAGCCCATGATGCCTATTTTTATTCCTTTCAGATGACTGGTACGGTTTCGGATCTTTGCTGTGGTTTCTTGCAAGTCAAATAATGTTCTTCCGCAGGATGGGCAGGAGATATATTCTGTTTTTGAAATACGGGTACGGGCAGCTTGCAGAATTCCGAATGCGGTTGCATTGATTGTTTTGGGAGCAATTCCTTCTGCTTCTATTAGTATTCCATCGCCCAAGCCATCAATCAATAATGCGCCTGTATCGGTGGAGGCATGGAGTTGGAAACGATTTTCATCTAAGCCATTGTAGGTTCTTTTTATAACAACAGGTGTTTGGCAATTATTGTGCATCAAGGATGCAAACATGCTGCGTTGCTCTGCCATTCCATGATCATTGGATGTTGTTATAATAAGCACAGCAGTTGTATCAGCTTTTAATTTTTCAATAAAAGATGCTGTTAATTGAGTGATGGATGATGAAATAAAATTGAGAACAGAAGATTTTTCTTTTGCAGAAAGGTATTCTTCATTTGTAAGGAGTGGATATCTTCTTTCTTCTGTTTTGTTAGCAATCCAGGTAGTGTAATCATAAATAATTCCCAGCGTTCCGGGAGTTTTGAAATTAACCGGAGTACTCCCTGTATAGATGCAATCGCAAGCCTGGTCGGCAATATTCCATTTGTCAAAGGTTACAGAATAATTATAGCCGAGGCTAAATAAGTTTGATGGTATTATTTCTTGCTTATTAGTTAAGGAAGCAACAACAACGGGAACTTTATGTCCACCAATATTCTGCACTTCGCGTGTGTTTCTGCGGTTGTGTTCGTAGGGATTGACGGGGTAGTTTTCAATTTCAGGAATTGGTGATTGTTTTTCTTCTCGTGTTGAGTATCGTTCAACCAATGCCTTGGCAACGGGTATTTCAAACTCGGGGTCTTCTGTGAGGGAAACGCGGACGGTGTCACCTATACCATCTTCCAGTAATGTTCCTATTCCTACTGCTGATTTTATCCGGCCATCTTCGCCTTCTCCTGCTTCGGTAACGCCAAGATGTAGGGGGTAATTCATTCCTTCATCTTGCATCTTTTTAATGAGGAGGCGGTAGGCCTGCACCATTATCAGTGTGTTGCTGGCTTTCATGGAAAGAACAATTTCCCTGAAATCATTTTCTTCGCAAATGCGGACAAACTCCAAAGCTGATTCAACCATGCCAAGTGGAGTATCGCCATAGCGGCTCATAATCCGGTCGCTAAGCGAACCGTGGTTAGTGCCGATGCGCATGGCGGTGCCGTGTTCTTTGCAAATTTTTACCAAAGGAGTGAAGCGTTCGCGGATGCGCTCCAGCTCGGCTTCGTAGCTCAGGTCATTGTATTCAATGGTCTCAAACTTTTTGCGGTCGGCATAGTTGCCGGGGTTTACACGCACTTTTTCTACGATGCGGGCAGCTACTTCGGCTGCATTGGGGGTGAAGTGTATATCTGCAACAAGCGGGGTAGCGTACCCGCGCTTGCGCAATTCGTTTTTTATGTTGAGGAGATTTTCTGCTTCTTTAATGCTGGGTGCGGTTATGCGCACGAGTTGACAACCGGCTTCAATCATGCGGATGCTTTGTTCCGCGGTTTTGAGGGTGTCCATAGTATCGGTGGTGGTCATGCTTTGCACCACAATTGGGTTGCCGCCACCTATTAATACGTTGCCCACTTTTATTGCACGGGTTTGATAGCGTGAGTAGGAGGTGAGGCTATTGCAGTAGAGGCTGGGTTTGTTTGGCATTTGAGGTATTTGGATGCAAAAGTATTTAAAAAAAACAGCCCCGCATTTTGGGCGGGGCTGTTTTTAGATATAATAAGTTTGATTTACTTTTCTTTACTTGTTGGAGTTTCCACCGGGCTTTCAGCCGGAGGAGTATCGTTGTGTCGGATTTTTGCAAAGCGTGCGCCAATCATTACTTCGTGGCTTCCGCTGCTGTAGTTTTTGAGGCTTGACATCGGGAAATCGTAAGCATAACCAAGAATAACATTTTTACCAATGTTAAACCCCGCCATTACCGAAACGGCATCTTTAATTCGGAAAGCACTTCCTGCCCAAACTATATCGCGGTAACCGATTTTAAGGCCAAGATCAATTTGCATTGGAACAGGGCTAACATATTTTAACAGGAAGGAAGGTTGTATGGTCCAGTTGTCGCCAAGGTTAAAGGTATAACCTCCCATGATTAGAAGATGGCGAGCAAGACGGCTCTGTGCATCAGATACATTGTCAAAAAATTTCAACTTATTACCGATTAACTGCGGAGCAGAAATTCCAAAATAGAATTTTTTGGTGTAGAGCTGAATTCCGAAAGTTGCATCAGGAGCAATAACACTCATAACTCCGTTGCTCATTGCAGGGTCGTTACCTTCTTTCAAAGTAACTTTTGAGCCGTCAATTTTAAACTGCATTACACCAAATCCAAGTCCGAAAGAGAGTTTCAGTTTTTGTGAAAGTTTCACATGATAGGCATAGGAGAGGTATGCACCTGTACGGCTGGTAGGGCCGGTAATATCACTATACACTGAGCCGCCAAACCCCATGTTGTATTTGCGGTGCGGACCATGCACGCTTAGCACATACGTGCGGGGAGCATCAGTAACACCTACCCACTGGTAGCGGTTGTTTGATTTTACTTCGTAATAATCCTCGGTGCCCGATACAGCAGGGTTGAGGATATAATTGTTCAGCATGTATTGTGCATACTGCGGCACTTGTTGGGCTTTGATGCCTGAAACAGTGCAAACAATTACTGTAAGAAGAGTGTATAGCTTTTTCATATTTCTGGTGTTTTATTGTTTTTACCACTAAGAGCACTTAGCTCACTAAGTAATTCTAAGTGTTCTTTGTGCACTTAGTGGTTAATTTATTTTTATCTCGCTATTGTTATAGGTCCGGTATAAGGTTCTTTACCATTGTGCAGGTCAATTACATAGTAGTATGTTCCTACAGGCAGGTCTTTACCTTTGTATCTTCCATCCCAAGGTGTTCCGTAACCTTTAGAATAGAAAAGCTCTTGTCCCCAACGGTTGTAAACCATTACCACTGCTTCAGGGAAGTTATTGATAAAGTCAATAATCCAGGTGTCGTTTTTACCGTCATCATTTGGTGTGATACCATCAGGGAAAACAATTCCGGGCGATACCTCAATGGTTAATGAATCAGTTGCCGAGCATCCGTTTTCATCTGTTCCTGTTACATAGTAAATAGTAGTTTCAGTTGGTGAAGCAATAGGATTAGCGATAGCCCAATTATCTAAACCATCTATCGGTGACCATGTGTAGGTGCCGTTAGTTCCTGCACCGCCAGCCTGTAACTGAACGGTAGTTCCTGAAAGAATTTCGGCACCTGCACCTGCATCAATTACAGGAAGAGGATTAACGATAATAGTGATGGTATCGTAATCCACACAACTGAAGTTGGTAACCTGAACAATGTAGGTAGTAGTAGTGGTGATGGTTGCAACCGGATTATCAATGTTGTTGTAATTTAATCCTGAAGCCGGTGTCCACAGATAACCGCTTCCGCCTGTTGCCTGCAACTGAACCTGTTCACCGATACAAATTGTAATATCCGGTCCTGCATTTGCATCAATTACTATCTGTTCAACAACTGTTACAATAAGTGTTTTAGAGCAACCAATGTTGTCTGTTACGGTTACGGTATAAACTCCGGGAAGCAGATTGCTAAGGTCTTCGGTAGTTGCTCCATTAGACCATAAATAGGTATAACCCGGAACACCGCCAGATACTGAAAGGTCAACTGCTCCGTTGTTAGTATTGGTGCAAGTTGGTGCAGTTACTGAAGCAGAAGCTACAATAATCGGAGGTTCTGTAATAACAATTGTAGCAGTAGTGTCACAACCATTAGCATCGGTTACAGTTACTGTATAAGAACCCGCACAAAGTCCGGTAGCTGTTGCTGTTGTTTGTCCGCCTGGAACCCAGAGGTAGGAGTAAACAGGAGTTCCACCGGCAGGTGTTACTGTAGCAGTTCCATCGCAATTACCACCGCAGCTTGCATTTACACCTGTAGCAGAAGCAGTAAGCAGTTCAGGTTCTGTAATATCAATTGTAGAAGTTGAAACGCAGTTAGCAGCATCGGTAACAGTAACGGTATAAGTACCAGGGCAAAGGTTTGTAGCCATTGCAGCGCTTTGTCCGTCACTCCATACAAAACTGTAAGGAGCAACTCCTCCAGTTGCTATTGCTGTAGCGGTTCCATCGCACAGGCCAAAGCAGCTTACGTTGTTGAACAACGGAATTGCAGTTGCCAAGGCATTCTGGTCGCTTATAATGACTGTAGCAGTGGTATTGCAACCGATAGCATCGGTAATAACAACACTATATGTTCCAATACAAAGATCAATTGCAGTGCTATCTGTTTGTCCGTTATTCCATAGATAAGAATAAGGAGGAACACCACCGTTTACATCAACAGTTGCATAGGCATCGCAGCTTCCTGCGCAAAGTATTTCACTGAAATCAGTTATTGAAGATGTCAGAATTGGTGGTTCAAGAATAATTACATTGACAGAAATAGTACAACCGTTTCCATCAGTAATGAGCACACTGTAATTTCCTGCGCAAAGACCTACTGCAGTGCTGTCGGTTTGTCCGTCACTCCATGCATATTGATAAGGAAGTGTTCCTCCACCTACGTGAGCTGTTGCTGTTCCGTCACACACACCACCACAACTTGCGTTGGTTGTAGTAGGGTAAAGAGTAAGAATTGGCGGCTCGGTGATTACAATGGTTTGTGTTGTGTCGCAACCGTTGGCATCTGTAACTGTTACAGTGTAGGTTCCGGCACACAGGTTAATTGCAGTTGCAGTTGTTTGGCCTGAAGGCGACCACAGGTAAGAGTATCCCGGTGTTCCACCGCTTGGAGTTGCTGACGCAGTACCATCGCACAATCCTCCACAGCTTACATTGTTAACTACTGTTGCATCAAATACAAGTAAAGTTGGTTCGGTTACAATTGCTGTATCCTGACCTCTGCACCCGTTTGCATCTGTAACTAATAAATAGTATTCACCAGGGCAAAGGCTGTCAACAAAGTCTATTGTTTCCAATCCTGTAGTGTTCAGCCACTGATATGTGTAAGGAGCAGTTCCACCCGCAGGTGTTGCAGTAATATCAGCATTACAGAAACCAAAGCAGGTTACGTTATTTACAGCAAATGTCATGGTAACAGGTGTAGGTTCAGCAACGTTTATTGTAGCTGTTTGCGCACAACCAAGAGAGTCAGTAATGGTAACAGTGTAAATACCTGCACACAAAGCAATAGCAGTATCACCTGTTTGAGAAGTTGGATTCCATGAATAAGTGTATCCTGTAACTAACGAAGGAGTTCCACCTGTAGCAACTACCCAAGCCGAAGCATCGCAAACTCCATTACAACTTGCTGGCAGCATGTTAGTTGAAAGTGTGATTTCGGTTGGTTCACCAATTAATACTGAAGTTCCCTGAACACATCCATTTGCATCTGTTACCTGAACAATGTATGTTCCTGCACAAAGTCCGGTTGCTGTTGCATCGGTTTGGTTTCCTGGTGTCCACAAGTAAGTATATGCTCCTGTACCACCAGTTGCTGTAACTGTAGCTGTTCCATCACAAACACTAAAACATAAAGCGTCTGTCCATGAAGTTGACAATACAATAGGTGTAGGTTCTGTGACCGGAATGTCAGACCATGTAGATGTGCAACCGTTAGCATCAGTTACAACTACGCTATAAGCTCCAGGGCAAAGATTGGTTGCTGTTGCAGTAGTTTGTCCATCGTTCCACAGATAAGAATATGGTAATACTCCGCCTGAAGGAATGATAGAAATTGTTCCATCGCATGCTCCGTTACAAGTAATGTTGGAAACTACGGGAAGACTTAATGCTAATAAAGCAGGTTCGTTTACGGTTATGATGTCGGTTGCAATGCAACTTGAAGCATCTGTAACCTGAACAGTATAAACTCCTGCACAAAGATTACTTGCTGTAGCAGTAGTTTGTCCATCACTCCAAAGATAAGTGAAAGGAGCAGTTCCAAGAGTTACAGTAACTGTTGCTGTTCCGTCACAGCTTCCGCTGCAGGTTGCAGATGTTGATGAAACTGAAATGCTTGAATTAGGAACGTTGTTTACAGGGAATGCAAGTGATTCAACGCAACCGTTGGCATCCGTGATATCAACAGAGTAAACTCCGGCACATAGACCGGTTATTGAATTTGTAGTTTCGCCACCACCCCACAAGAAGGTATAAGGAGCTTGTCCTGCTGAAGGAGCAAGTGTTATACTTCCGTTACAAACTCCACAATCAGCCGTAACAACAACTTCGTTTGCCTGTATTTCTAAAGGCTCAGAAATGGTAACAGTTTGTGTAAGTGTGCAGTTGTTAGTATCGGAAACCTGAACAAAATAGGTTCCTGAACACAATCCTGACAATGAAGTAGTAGTAGCTCCACCCGGTACCCACAGATAATTGTAAGGTGCAATTCCGCCTGTTACACCTGTAACCGTTGCAGAACCATCGCATATACCAAAACAGCTTGCATCGGTTGTTGAAACTGTAACTGAAGCTGGCCCGCCTGTGTTGCTGATTGCAACAGCAAAGCTGCCTGTGCAACCATTAGCATCTGTTACAAAAACAGGATAAACACCGGCACACAGATTGGTTGCTGTTGCGGTAGTGGCTCCTGTTCCCCACAAGTAGGTGTAAGGAGCAGTTCCACCAATAACTGAAAGTGTAGCTGTTCCGTCACATTGTCCGCAGGTTGCAGGAGTTGAAGTGTAAGTCATATCAACTATACCGGGTTCAGTAATAGTTATCGAAGTAGTAGCTGTACAATTATTAGCATCAGTTACAGTTACTGAATAAGTTCCCGGAGTAAGATTGCTCAGGTCTTGAGAAGTTTGTCCGCTATCCCACAAGTATGTATAGCCTGGTGTTCCGCCTGAAACAACCAAGTCAATTGAACCATCTGTGTTTCCGTTGCAGGAGATATTATTAACGTTGGTAGTTAAGGTTATAGCAGTTGGCTCAGAAACATTGACATTAGCTGTTTGCTGGCAACCATTGGCATCTGTTACAGTAACTGTATAGAAGCCTGCACAGATATTGCTTAATGAACTTGTTGTTTGCCCGCCCGGAGACCATAAGTAGGTATAGCCAGCAGTGCCACCTGATACAGAAACACTTGCAGAAGCATCACAAACACCATTACAACTTGCAGATGTTGTGCTTGGTGTGATTACAATCGGTGTAGGTTCTGAAAGAATAACAACAACTACCTGCTGACAACCATTTGCATCGGTAACAGCAAGCGTGTAGGTATCTGCACAAAGATTATTTATTGAGTTTGTGGTTTCACCACCAGGTGTCCATAAGTAAGTATAAGGTCCCGTACCTCCTGAAATACTTGTGTTTATAAAACCATCACAGCTTCCATTGCAGGTTGGTTCGTTTGAAGTAACATCAATTACAATAGCTGAGTTACTTGGAACTGCAACTGTTGCAGTTGTTGAACACCCGTTTGCATCTGTAATTAAGCAGGTAACGATACCTAAGCAAAGATTGGTAGCCGTTTGAGTAGTTTGACCATTACTCCACAGATAAGTGTATGGAACAAATCCTCCGCTTGGAGTAACTGTTGCAGTTCCGTTACATTGACCGTTACAAAGAACCGGTGTTGCACTTGAAGTATAAGTGATAGGAGCAGGTTGGTTAATGGTAACGGAAGCTGTGTCGTCACATCCATTAAAGTCAGTTACAACAACCTGGAAAGTTCCTGCACAAAGATTATTTACTGTGTTAGTTGCTGGTCCGGTAGGCAACCAGAAATAAGTGAAAGGGCTTGTTCCACCAACTTGGGTAACTATAGCAGTTCCGTCACAAACTCCGTTGCAACTTGCATCTGTTCCTGTAGCTGAAGCAACTAAATCAGCAGGCTGAATAATTGTTACAGTTGCAGCAGCAGTACAACCACTTGCATCAGTTACTGTAACGTTGTAAATGCTTGGACAAAGGTTAATAGCTGTTTGTGTAGTTTGTCCACCCGGTGTCCATAAGTAAGTATAACCACCGCTTCCGCCACTTGCACTAACAGTTGCTGTACCATTACATAGTCCAAAGCAAGTAACATTGCCGCTGGCTGAAATAGAAGCAGTAAGTGCTGACCCTGGTTGAGTGATTATTACATTATTAACTGAAGTTGTACATCCGTTTGCATCAGTTATTGCTACTGAATATGTTCCAGGAGCAAGGCCTGCGCGGTCTTGTGTAGTTTGTCCGCTTGGTGTCCATAAATAGGTGAAAGGACCTGTGCCACCGCTTACCGTTACATCAATTGCTCCGTTGTTTGCCCCGAAGCAGTTTATATTAGTATGTGTTTCTGATGCAGTAAGAACAGCAGGTTGAGTAATGGTAACCGATAAGTTTGAATTACATCCGTTGATGTCTGTAACTGTTACAGTATATGTATTAGGTGCAAGAGCGGTGCGGTCTTGTGTTGTCTGTCCGCTTGGGGCCCACAAATAACTGTATGGGGCAGTTCCTCCTGAAACGGTTATATCAATAGTTCCGTTGTTAAGTCCGTTACAAGTTACGTTTGTATGTGTTTCGGTAATAGTTATAGAAGTTGGTTGAGAGACAGTATAAGAATAAACCCCACCGCAGCCATTTGCGTCAGAAAAAGTCAGGGTGTAAGTCCCTAAAGCAAGTCCGCTGATGTCTTGTGTTGTTGCTCCATTTGACCATGAATAAGTATAGGTTGGAGTTCCGCCAGCTACAGTAATGTCAATAGAACCTGTTCCGCTTCCGTTACATGGAATATTGGTTACATTGGCAGAAAGTGTAATAGTTGTTGGCTCAGTAACAGTATAAATTGCAAGTGAAGTACAACCAGTTGTTACATCTGTAACGCTAACTGAATATGAACCTGCAGGAATGGATGATAAATCCTGTGTTGTTGCTCCGTTACTCCAAGTATAGGTATAGTTTCCTGAACCTCCGGAAACTGTAAGGTTAATAGCCCCATTGGTTCCTCCTGCACAATTAATATTAGTGATTGCAACTGAAAGTGTAAATGCTGAGGTTTCGCTTACAGTAAAGAACGAATTTGAACTGCATCCATTTGCATCGGTAACAGTTACTCCATAAATAGCGCCTGCTAATCCACTTATATCTTGGGTAGTTGCTCCGTTGGTCCATAAATAAGTATAAGGAGCTGTGCCTCCACTTACACTTAAATCAATCGCGCCTGTGCTTGTGCTGCAGCTTGAGTTTGTAATACTTGCCGTAAGTGATATTCCGCTTCCTGCTGTAACTGTATAATTAAAGAGTCCTGAGCATCCGGTTGTTACATCTGTAACAGTAACGGTATATGTTCCCGGAGCAAGTGATGTGCGGTCTTGTGTAGTTTGCCCGCCCGGTGACCATAAGTAGGAATAATTACCTGAGCCTCCTGAAACAGTAATATCAATAGCTCCATTGGTAGCCGCACAATTGGTAGCAGGAGTTACAACTCCCGAAACGTTTGGAGCGCCTGTTTCTGATACATTGATAGCGGTTGATTGAACACAACCCAAATTAACATCTGTAACTGTAACATTATAGGTTCCTGGAGCAAGTCCTGTTAAATCCTGTGTAGTTAAAGATCCTGGCGTCCATGAATAAGTATAGTTTCCTGAGCCTCCTGTAATTGTTATATCTATTGAGCCTGTATTTGCATTACACTGAGAATTCACAACACTAACTATATTAATAGTCAGGTTTGAGATTTCAGTTATGGTAACATTAAGGATTGATGAGCATCCATTGGCATCTGTAACGGTAACATTATAGAATCCCGCAATAAGTCCACTAATGTCTTGTGTTGTTGCTCCGTTGCTCCATCCATAACTGTATGGTGCGCTTCCGCCTGATACACTCAGGTTAACAGAACCATTTGCACCACCTGCACAGCTAACATTTACGTGAGTTTCGGTTAAAGATATTGCAGCAGGTTGAGTAATTGTAAACCCTGCTCCTGCGGTGCAACCGTTAGCATCTGTAATAGTAACTATATAAGTTCCAACACTAAGCCCGCTTAGGTCTTGTGTGGTTTGACCGCCAGGTGACCATGAATAAGAGTAAGGAGGAGTTGCGCCAGCAATTGTAAGATCAATGCTTCCGTTGCTTCCGCCATTGCAACTTACATGTGTAATATCAACAAATCCGTTATATCCTGAAGGTTGTGTTATGGTAAATGATAAGAATGAAGAACATAAACTTACAGCATCAGTAACGGAAACGGTGTAGGTTCCGGGTGAAAGGTTGCTGATATCTTGTGTTGTTGCTCCATTTGACCATGAATAAGTGTAGTTTCCTGAACCACCTGAAACCGTAAGATTAACACTTCCGTTACCCGCTCCGGCACAGGTAATATCTGTTTCAACCGAGGTAACAGTAATGCCATTTGAGCCGCTTACAGGGAATACGCTGTTAGCGGTGCAACCATTGGCATCGGTAACGGTAACTGAATACACTCCGGCACCAATGCTGCTTATGTCTTGTGTTGTTACTCCGTTGCTCCACAGATAAGTTAAAGGAGCAGTTCCGCCTGTTACAGTTAAATCAACTGCACCGCTGTTGCTGCTGCAATTAGAGTTGGTTACAGAACCAGTAAGCGTCATTGCATTATTATATGATACAGCAAAAGTTGCAATGGCTATACAACCAGTTGTGTTATCTGTTACAGTAACAGTATAGCTTCCTACTGCAAGATTGATTCGGTCTTGAGTAATCTGCCCGCTTGGTGACCATAAATATGAATAGCTACCCAATCCTCCTGTAACGGTAATGTCAATTGCACCATTAGTAGCGTTGCAATTTGTTGCATTAGTTACTGTACCTGTAATATTAGGATTGCCTGAGTTCTGAACATTGTTTGCTAATGTTTGTGTGCAACCCAATGTTATATCCGTAACAGTAACTGTATAAACTGCTGCATTAAGACCGCTGATGTCTTCTGTGGTTGCTCCTCCGGGTGACCATGAGTAAGTATAATTGCCAGAGCCTCCTGAAACAGTAACATTTACTGCCCCATCACTTGCTCCGCAGGTAGCGTCAGTTATCAAGGATGAAACACTAAGATTAGATAGTTGCGTAATGGTTGCACTTCTTGTTGAGGTGCAACCGTTGGCATCAATAATGTTTACTGAATAAAATCCTGGTGCTAAGCCAGATAAATCCTGAGTAGTTTGACCGGTATTCCATAAATACGTGTAGGGTGATGTTCCGCCTGAAACGGTTACATCAATAGAGCCGGTATTAGATCCTGCACAGTTTACATTCACATGTGTTTCGGAACTAGTAAGAATAGTTGGTTGTGAAACGGTAATAGTTCCCGAGTTAAGTGTACAGCTGTTTGCATCAGTAATTACAACCGAATAGTTTCCTGCTGCAAGCCCACCTATATCTTGTGTGGTTGCACCGTTAGACCAAAGGTAAGTATATGGTGCTGTTCCTCCGCTTACTGATAAATCTATTGAACCATTGCTTTGACCGAAGCACAAAACATTAGTAACGATTCTGCTTTGGCTCATTCCTGCAGGTTGAGTAATAGTAACTGTACCATTGGTTGTACAACCAAGTGCATCAGTAATTAATACGTTTTGAACACCTGCTGATAAGCCCGTAGCTGTTTGTGTGGTTTGTCCGCTTGGCGACCAGAGATATGTATAGCCAGGAGTTCCACCCGATGGTGTTGCAGTTGCTGTTCCATTTGTGCCTCCGTTACACGAAACAGGTGTGAATGACATTGCAGTTGTTACTCCTGCTGCCGGTTCTGTTATAGTTATTGTTGTAGAAACCTGGGTGGACCCGCAACCGCTATTGTCTGATTCAAATACCACAATGTAGTTTCCTGCGGGCAAACCGGTAAAGGTGTGGGTTAATATATTATCAGTGAATGTCAGGAAGATAGAAGGTACCTGAACCACACCAAAGTCATAAGGAGCAATGCCTCCGGTTCCTGTAATGGTTATTGTTCCGTCACTACCGCCAAAGCATGTAACCGGTGTCATGGTAGCAGAAACGGTCAATGGGCATTGGGCCGATACTGTGTTAAAATTGATTGAAGTAAGGAATACTGCAAGCAACAGGGTTGCACTTTTCAATATAGTATTCATAGGGCGTATAAGTTTTTCCATTGGTTTCGGGTTGCAACTATTGTAAAATCAGGTTAAAAATACATCTTTCCTGAGATAGTGAAAATTATAAGGTTCATTTATTTTTGAACGGATGTTTAACGGATGAAAAATAAAATAGTTGTCGTTTGTCGAAAATTATTATTCCTTTATCAATAAAGGCTTTCAAGGGAATTTTCGATAAGAATATTGACAATTGATAGTGTAGGTTACTAACAATTTCAAAAGTTAAAATGTAAAAAAGGTATTAGAGACTTACTCAACTAATTTGCCTTCAGCAACCTTTCGCCCCAACAAATCTGAACCACCACCTGCAACTTTAGCTTTGTTCCAGTATTCTTTGGCGGCTTCTTTTTCGCCTAGTTGCCAAAGAGCATCACCATAGTGTTCATATTCCACACCGCTTGGCTTTTCACTTGATTTCAAGGCTTTGCCAATCCACTCTTTGGCTTCGGCAAACTTACCTTGCTGATACATTATCCAGCCGTAAGTATCTTCAAACGATGCGTTGTTGGGTTCCAGTTCATTTGATTTTTTTGACATGGATTCGGCTTTGTCCATATTCTCTTTGCGAAGCGAAAGGTAATAGGCATAGTTGTTCAAAACGGTAGAATTTGTCGGGTCAATTTCCAGTGCTTTTTCATAAGCGGCATCACTCTCGGTATGTTTTTTCTGAAAGTTATAGGCATCACCCAATGAAGAATAAAATTGTGACGAAAGTTGTTTGTCTTTTTTTGAATACACAACTCCAGAATTTAAAATGGAGATAGCATCATCATATTTTTTCATTTGCAAATTAGCAATGCCATTGAAAAGATAAACCAATGCTTGTGTTGGAAAAAGTTCAAGTGCCTCGTTGCTCTCTTTTAGCAAACCATCATAATCGCCTAAATTATAGTCAACTTGCAAAAGCGAACTCCACACTAAAAATTTGCTGTTGTCTAGTTGTATTGTTTTACGAAAAGCATCCTGCGCCTCTTTCATTTTGCCTTCGCGGAATAGAAAATCAGCTTGCATTGCATGGGCCTTTCCCTCTTTAGGATGAACATTCACTAATATTTCTGTCAATTCCAATGCCTGGGAAGTAAGTTCTTTGTTCACCTCGGTAAGTACATAAAAACTAAGCAGAATATTTATTTTCGTGTCAATATCAAGGTCGGGATTTTGAAATGCTTTTTTCAACTCCTGGTATGATTTTTCTTTATCGCCTTTTTCACGATAATAGTTCGCGAGTGAGAGATGCAACAATGGGTCAGAAGGATTTAACTTCTCCATTTTTTCATAGAGTGCAAAAGCTTCATCTTTTTTATTCAATGAAAGATAAAGGTCGGCAAGAATGCCTAAGTAGCGGGAGTTTTCAGGGAATGCAGCAATAAGTTTCTTTATTTCATCAGCAGCCTTTTCACCCTGTTTCATGCTAAGGTAAATGCTGTGTTTCTGTATAGAAATTTCTTCAGTAATGCCTAAATTTTCTTCAATGCGGTTATACACTTTTATTGCCTCTTCATACTTGCCTGCTTTCAGTAATTCGGTTGCCCATTCATATAGGAACTCAGGTTTTTTCGGGTAGTCATTTACAAGTGACTCCAATACTTTTGCGGCATCTTCATTTTTGCCTAACTGAGAATAAATATCGGACAATAACATTCGATACCATTCGTTTTTCGGATCAATTTTTATAGCCTCAGTAATGAGTGCAATTGCTTCATCATCTTTGCGGGCGTTGAAATAAATTGTTCCCAACTCATACATTGCTGCAGCGTTGTTGGCGTCAATTTTTAAGCATTCTCTAAATAACTCAGCAGCATTGGCTGGGTTACCCAACAACCTTTCTTTGCTGGCATCAATAAAAATACCTTCAGCTTTTATTTTTTCCTGCTCAGAAAGACCTTTCTTGTTTTTCTTTTGTGCAAAAGCGGAAACGCTTAACAAAAGAAAGAAAAATGCAAGCGCTGATATTTTGGTTCGCAAACTCAAATTCTTTCAATTATTCACAGTTGTGAAATCGCCAATACTTACCTGATGTGCCGTTCCGTTTAACTCAACGTTATTTCCCACCATTGAATTATCTAAGTGCGAATTTTTAATTTTTGCAGATGCTTGTATTATGCTGTTTGTAATAATGCTGTCTTTTATAACGCTTCCCTTGCTGATAGAAGCATACGGGCCAATTACAGATCCAGATATTTTTACATTATCACCAATATAGCAAGGTTGAATAATTACCGATTCAATTATCTCTGCTTTGTCCGAAACAAGGTTCTGATTTTTGTTAAATTCAAGAATGCGTTTGTTAGTATAAACAGTTGCATCTTTATTTCCGCAATCCAACCATTCTGTAACTGCGCCCGGAGAAAACTTAGTTCCTTTCTTCTTCATATTTTCCAATGCGTTGGTCAGCTGATATTCACCTTTATCCTTTATGTCGTTATCAATAAGGTATTGCAGTTCACTGCGCAGGTAAGCACCGTCTTTAAAATAATAAATACCAATGATTGCTAAATCAGAAACAAAAACTTCAGGCTTTTCAATAAAGTCGGTAATCACATTATTTGCATCTACTTTAACTACACCAAAAGCACGTGGGTCTTCTATCTTTTGAACCCAGATGATGCCATCTTTTTCGGCTTCCAAAACAAAGTCGGCTTTAAAAAGTGTGTCGGCAAATGCAACAATTACTTTTCCGTTTAGTGAAGGTGAAGCGCAAAGAATAGCATGGGCAGTTCCCAAGGCTTCATCCTGATAATATATTGTTCCTTTTGCGCCAAGACTTGCAGCAATTTCTTTCAGATTTTTTTCAGTTTCTGCACCAAAGTTCTCACCAATGATATAAGCAATTTCATCTACTTTTTCGTTGGCAATTTTGGTGATATCTTCCACCAAACGCTGAACAATTGGTTTGCCGGCAATAGGCAGCAAAGGCTTAGGAATTGTTAATGTATGCGGGCGCATCCGTTTTCCCATTCCCGCCATTGGAACTATTATTTTCATATTCTCTTTTTGAATTTACTTTACTCCTGTGTGCCCGAAACCACCGGCACCTCTCACCGTTTCTTCTAGTGTTTCTACTTGTTCCCACTCTACTTTTTCATGTGCAGCAATTATCATTTGTGCAATTCGCTCACCATTTTCAATCGTAAAATTTTCATTGGAAAGATTGACCAACAAAACTTTTACTTCTCCTCTGTAATCTGCATCAATAGTACCCGGTGAATTTAAAACGGTAACACCTTTTTTAAAGGCCAGTCCGCTTCGCGGACGTATTTGTGCTTCATATCCAACTGGTAATTCAATAAATAAACCTGTAGCAACCAATGAGCGTTCTAATGGTTTTAAAACAACAGGTTCAGAGAGATTTGCTCTCAAATCCATTCCTGCCGAAGCTACTGTGGCGTATGCCGGAACTTCATGTTGTGAGGTGTTTACTATTCGTATTTTCATTTTTCTAAAAAGTCTGCAAATTTATACTTTTTTGGGTCGTTCCACGATGAAAATTCCTGCAACGAAAAGCAGCATCAACAGGCTGTTCAGTGAATAATGAACCAACTCTCCCAAATCTGGAATTTTTGTGCTGGCAAAATAAAGAGATAGAGCAGCTATAATATAGCCGAAGATTTTTCCAAGATTGTAAGGAACAGGGTAGAAATGCTGCCCCAGAAAATAAGAGGCAACCATCATGCTTCCATAGCAGGCCAATGTTGCCCAAGCTGATGCAATGTAATTATACTCCGGAATAAAAAAGTAATTGACCGTAACAGTTATTATAGCCCCAAAAATGGCTAACAACGCACCATAACGTGTTTTGTCAGTTAGTTTATACCATACACTTTGGTTGTAATAAATTCCAAGAAAAACATTGGCAAGCAAAAGTATTGGAACCACATTTAAACCTACCCAATATGCTTTATTCGGAATAAAATATTTCAGAATATCAATGTAAAGCATTACACCTAAAAAAATGGTGGCGCAAACAATTACAAAATAGTTCATTATGCGGGCATACATTAAGTGCGGGTCTTTTTGCTTTGCCTGTGCGAAAAAGAATGGTTCAGCCGCATAACGAAACGCTTGAATAAATAACGTAATGATTATTGAAACCTTATAATTAGCACCATAAATGCCAATAATACTCATTGTGTCTTTTTCGCCCATCTTATCAAACAACATACGTTTAAGCATAATCCGGTCAAGTGTTTCGTTGATAATTCCTGCCAAACCTGCAATCAGCAAAGGCATGGAGTATATCAGCATTTCTTTAAGGATTGCCTTGTCAAATCCATAACGTGCTTTCAGCAATTCAGGAGCAAGCAACAGAAATTTGAAAATACTTGCCACAAGATTTGCAATGAAAACATAGCCTACACCAATCTCAGGATTGTAAAAAGTTTCAATCATAAAATTGCTGTTTCCTGCTTGGTGCATTGGCAAACAGTAACCAATAAAAAAAAGATTGAGAGCAATATTTACAAACACATTGCTTAAGTTTATAAATGCAAAGCGAAAAGCTTTGTTTTCCTGTCTTAGTCGAGCAAGTGGAATGGAAGATAGTGCATCAAGCCCTACAATAATTGCAAACCAAACAACGTATTCGCTGTTGTCTGGATATCGCAGCCAATCGGCAACCGAATGTTGAAAAACAAAAGACAATGCAATGAATAAGAATGTGCTGGAAACAAGAGAAGAAATAATGGTTGAATAAACTTTTTCCTTGTTCTCGTTTTCCTTTGTTGAGAAACGAAAAAAAGCAGTTTCCATTCCATATGTAAGTAGTATTACAAGAAAAGCAACATATGCATACATTTCTGTAATAATTCCAAACTGATCGGTGCTGAAAACACCTGTATGCAAAGGAACAAGAAGATAATTAAGAAACCTGCCTACTATGCTGCTAAGCCCGTAAATAGCGGTTTGTCCCGCAAGTTTTTTAAGTGATGACAAGGGAAAGTCCTTTTTATTTAAAAGATAAAGGTAGGCTTCAAAAAAATACGGAAACAGAACTTTGTATTAAGTTATAAACTCTGTTTCGTCAATTTCATTCATGCACTTAAAATGCCCTTTCGGACATTTTTCAAAACCAATTTTTGAGCATGGTCGGCACGATAGATTTTTAACCTCCACAATTTTTGAGTTTGCTTCATTCTCCGGCATGTAAGGAAACATGCCAAATTCAGGAACTGTATTTCCCCATACAGAAATAATATTTTTCTTAAAAGCAGCAGCAATGTGCATCATTCCTGTGTCGTGCGTAATTACTTTTTCTGCCTGTTTTACTAATGAAGCAGATTGTTGAAGGTTATATTTTCCGCAGGCGTTAAAGATATTTGGGGTTTGAGAAGCAATCGTTTTCCCTGTTTCAAAATCTTCTCTGCCGCCAATAAAAATTATAGGTTGATTTATTTTTTTACAAATAGAAATTATTTTCTCAAAAGGAAGTTTTTTTGTGTTGTGTTTTGCACCTATCACAAAAGCGATAAACCCATTGTGAAATTCTTTTTGTAAAGATGAAATGTTAACTTCATTCTTTGCATCAATAAAAAAATCTAAACCGTTTAAATCGTTCTTAACACCAAGGTGGGTAACTGTTTCAAAGTAGCGACCAACAATATGTTTCTGCGGAAGCAGATTGATTTTAAAATTTACCAGTAACCACTTTTCAATATTCAATTTGTTAAATGACTTCCACGGCTTTCCTAAAGACCTTTTAACTCTCATTGAACGAAAATTATGATGTAGATCTATTATCCAATCATACTTTTCTTTTTTCAGTTCAGACAGAACTTCATCTACATCTTTTTCAAAACTGAAAACCTTGTCAATGTTTGGATTATTCTCAACTATAGAAACGAAAGATTTCTTGGTCAGATAATGAATTTCAACATTGTTAAGTTGTTGCTTAAGGCAGCGCACAACAGGCGATGTGAGAACAATATCACCAATTGAACTGAAACGGAGAATGAGGATTTTCACAGGATAAATGTAAGCAGCCTTTCAGCGCTATACAAACTTCAGCCTGCTGTTTAAATCATCTTTATAAGAACCACCAATAGGAATTACTTTTTTGTCGTCTTCCATAATCAGATTTGGGTAGTCAATAGCTGCAATTTTGTCAATACGCACAATATAAGATCTGTGAACACGAATAAAATCCTTGTCCATAAGGCTCGACTGCATATCTTTCATGGTGGAATGAACGGTGTATTTTGCTCCAACTGCATGAATAATCACATAATCTTTCAATGCCTCTACATACATGATGTCGGCTGTTTTTAGTTTTACTAAGCGGGAATTTGATTTTACGAAAATGCAATCGCTGGTATTTTTATCCAGAACAATTGACGAATACATATCTCGCTCTTTACGTAATTCACTTTCTTTGCCATGTTTGTACAACGCCATTTCAATGGTAGTGTGCAAATCAATTTCTTTAAAAGGTTTGATAATATAGCCATATGGCTCAGTTACCTTTGCTTTTGCAAGTGTACTTTCATCTGCATAAGCAGTAAGGTAAAGAACCGGAACGTCAAATTTCTGACGGATTTGGTCTGCCGCTTCAATACCGCTCAATTCGCCTTTCAGCATAATGTCCATCATTACTAAATCTGGTTTGTGTTCTTCTGCAGCAACAATAGCAGCTTCGCCTGAATCTACTGCAGCTACTACGTTATAGCCTAATTTTTTAAGGCTGTTCTGTATATCCTTAGATACAATGGCTTCGTCCTCAACCACCAGAATGTTAATCTTTGACATAGTTTTGATTTTTTATCGTTTAAACGTTCGTAAATGTAGTTTTTTTTGAAAAACGTAACGACTAATTTTTTTATCGTTCGATACGCTTTAACGAGAAACTTAATACATAAAGTTTCGTAAAGATTTCGCTTTGTATAAAACTTCGCACATTTTCGTCTACATTTTAATGAGATATTTTCTCATTTTATTTCTTGCTCTTTCTTGCTTTGGCGCTTTTTGTCAGCAATATAATTTCAGCAATTTTTCCGTTGAAGACGGGTTTGAGCAAAGCAATATAAATACAGTTTATCAGGATAAAAAAGGGTATATCTGGATTGGTGGTAATGGAGGACTTACCCGTTTTGATGGCAAAAATTTTAAAACATGGACTGTAAAAGATAGTTTGCCCTCTTCAAATGTTCTTGCAATAACCCAGGACAGCAAAGGGATTTTATGGATTTCATGTTCTAATAAAGGGGTTGCAAGTTTTGACGGAACTAAGTTTAAGCACTTCAGCGAAGAAAACGGCTTAATCTCAAATGATGTTCGTTCAATTTTTGAGGATAGTAAAAAAAATCTCTGGTTCGGAACTTTTTCTGGCGTTTCAAAATTCAACAATGGTAAATTCGAAAATCTTGAGCTAAATAATGGTTCAGCCGGAAATTTTATCTACTCCATTTGCGAAGATAAAAATGGAAATTTGTGGCTTGGTGCCTATGGTGGCGGCTTGGGAAGATATGACGGAAAAAGCGTTGTGTTTTTTAAAACCAATGATGGCCTGGCTGACAATTATATAACAAATGTTGACATTAACAGTAAAGGCGAAGTCGTAGCATCAACCACTTCAGGCATCAGTATTTTTGATGGTAAGAAATTTACGAATATTGGTCAGCAGCAAGGCTTACTTAGTTTTCAGCTAAATGATTTTGCATTTGATGGCTCAGGAAATTTATGGATGGCCTCGGATTATGGAGTTACAAAATATGATGGCAAAATATTTTCTCACAGTACAGAAAAAGCAGGAATGCCTGATAATAAAGTAAACTGCGTATTTGTTGACCGCGAAGACAATCTCTGGTTAGGCACCAAAAAAGGATTAACAAAATTAGCAGACCGAAGTTTTGTGCATTTTTCTGAGCCTGGTTTTAGCCCTTCTGAAATTTTTAAAACATCCACCGGAAAAATTATTGCACCAAATCGCGGAGGAGGAATTTATATTTTCAATGGAGATAATTTCACTAAATGGGAAATTGATGAAACACTGAATGAGCGCGTTATCAGTTGCATTGCAGAAGACAGGTTTGGCAGAATTTGGTTTGGAACCTCTGATTTTGAAGGTGCTTATGTTTTAGAGCAGGCCAAGAAAACTACAGTTACACAATATACAGAAGATGTTGGTTTGCCATCCAACAACATAAACGATATCATCTGCGATCGTAAAGGGAAAATATGGATTGCCACACCAAACGGAGTTGCAAAATCAGACAGTTCGGGTTTCACCAAAATTGAAATCAGTGAAGATGTTACTGATAACAATATTGTTTCACTGATGGAAGATAATTCAGGAAATATCTGGATGGGAGGTTTCGATGGAATTATTTACAAGTTTGACGGCAAGCGAATTCAAAAGTTTGATGAAAATAAATCGCCTGTTCTTTCAATTATACAAAGTAAAAACGGAACTATCTTCTTCCGCACTGAAGAGAATGGATTTCTTTCTTTCCGCGATAAAAAATTTACAGCAATAAAACAGAATGATGGTTTGAGTTCTGATGTTGTGCGCTCATTGGTTTTTGATAATAGTGGAATACTTTGGGCAGGAACACAGCGTGGAATAAATAAAATCAGTTTTGATTCAGAAAACAAAATCCTCGTTCGCAGTTATGGCTATAGTGAAGGTTTTAAATCAATTGAATGTAATTCTAATGCAGCATTGTCTGATAATGACGGACATCTATGGTTCGGAACAGCAAAAGGTATAACCCGCTTCACACAATCTGAGGAAAAAATAAACACAAAAGTACCCGAATTGGTTGTGAATGATATTCTGCTTTTCTTCAAACAGTTTGACAAAGAAAAATATTCCGAACGTATTGATTCGATCTCAGGTTTGCCTGTGAATATGAAACTTCCTTACAACGAAAACTATTTATTTTTTACATTCAGTGCTATCACTCACAAAAACCCTGAAAAGGTTTTTTACCAATGGATGCTGAAAGGCTCAGACAAAGATTGGATGCCGGAAACAAAAATCAGCGAAGCAAATTATTCAAATCTTGCTCCGGGCGATTACACATTTATTATTCGTGCCTGCAACGATGAAAAAATCTGGTCGCAGCCGGTTGAAATACATTTTGTAATTACTCCTCCATTTTGGAGAACATGGCTGTTTTATATATTGGTGGCGGTTTTTTTGATTACATCAACTGTTGCGTATATAAAATGGCGTGAACAAAAGCTATTGGATGAAAAAGCTGAACTGGAAGAAAAAGTTGTAGAACGAACACACCAGTTACAAGAGCAAAAGGAAATTGTTGAACAACAAAATCGCCATATCACAGAAGGAATAAATTATGCTCGGAATATTCAGATGGCGATTTTGCCAAGTGGTGAAGAAATAAATAAAGTTTTTCCGGAACATTTTATTCTCTACCGTCCAAAAGAAATTGTGGGAGGTGATTTTTATTGGTTATTCCGCCATGATGATAATGTGTTTGTGGCAGTTGTGGATTGCACAGGGCATGGAGTTGCAGGAGCATTTATGAGTATGATTGGAACCGACTTGCTTAACCAGATAATTATTGAAAAACAGGTAACAGAGCCATCTGAAATTCTTACCGAACTTAATCTCGGAATAAAACTTGCATTCAAACAAAGCGCAAGAGAATTTGAAACGCAACAAGGGATGGACGTAGCCATTTGTTCTATTAATCTTAAAAATAAAGAAGTAAATTTTTCAGGAGCATTGCGCCCATTATATATAATCAGCAAAGGAGAGTTTCGGGAAGTGGAAGGTGATAAATCTTCTATCAGCGGAACGTCTGACACAAATTACCGTTACACTTCTAATAAACTGAATCTGAAAAAAGGTGATTGTATTTATTTATTCTCCGATGGTTATGCCGATCAGTTTGGCGGACCTAAAGGGAAGAAATTTATGACTGGAAAATTGAAAGAATTACTGATTAATAACAATGAGTTAACAATGGATGAGCAAAGGAAAAAAATATTCACAGCACATGAGGAATGGAAAGGTGATTACAAACAGGTAGATGATATTTTGGTTATGGGAATAAGGCTTTAGTTTATATTTGACTTAGAGAAATGAAAATTGCATTGAGAAATTTTATTTGTATTTTATTCTTACTGATTACTGCAAATTCTTTTGCCCAAAACCCGGCTATAGATAGCCTGGAACAGGTTCTTGCTTTACATCAAAGTGCAAAAGATACTCTACGGATAAAGTTGTTGAATGAACTAGCCAAACAATACCTGCGCATTAATCCGGACAAAGCTATTGCATACAGTAATGAGTCTATTGGGCTTTCGCAGAAGAATAACTTTAAGAGAGGAATTTCTCCTGCTTACAATAACATTGGTAATGTCTATCGACTGCAAGGAAAATATAAAGAAGCACTCGAGTATTTGCAGAAAGCGCTAATCATCGACCACGAAATTGGTGATAAAAGCAGTGAAGCACTTTCACTTAATAACATTGGTAACATATATATATCGCAGGGTGCATATGATAAATCACTTGAGTTTTACTTCAAGTCACTTGCGCTGAGACAGGAAATAAATGATAAAAATGGAATAGCAATTTCTTTCAACAATATAGGTCTTGCTTACAAGAACCAAGGTAGTTATGATAAGGCTTTAGAATATTATGAAAATTCGTATCAGATTTTTAAAGAAATCAATGATAAGAAAGGAATAGCCAATAGTTTCAATAATTTCGGAATGACATATCTGCACAAAGGAAATTCTGAGAAAGCAATTGAAAACTATCTTAATTCATTAAAAATATTTGAAGAAATTGGTGATAATCTCGGGCAGTCAAGTACACTCAATAATGTTGGTAATATTTATTACAAACAAAGCAATTATATAAAGGCATTAGAATATTATGAGAAGTCGTTAAAAATAAAAGAAATACTTGGCGATAAAAGTGGTATTGCTAACCTTTTGCTCAATATTGGCGGTGTTTACAAAGAAGAAGGTAATTACAAAAAAGCATTGGAGAATGCCACACGAGCACTCAAAATTCAGGAAGAAATAGGTGATAAAAAGGGAATGGTTAGTTCACTGATTAACATTGGTGAATATTTCAGTTTACAGGAAAATTTTGATAAGAGTCTAGAATATTATTTCCAGTCACTGACATTGATGGAGAATATTGGTTACAATGAAAAATATTCGGAAACTCTTCAGTCTATCGGCCTGCTTTATCAGCTGCAGGGCAGTTATTCAAAAAGTCTGGAATACCTGTCTAAAGCTTTGACAATTGTAAAAGCCAGCGGAGCTATGGAGCAGGCAAAAAGCATTTACTACCTTATTGCTGAAACCTATGCCAAAATGGGCAATCACCAGAAATCTTATGAGTTTCAGGTTCTCTTTACAAAGTTGAATGATTCACTACAAAAGGCACAGAATGACAAAGCTATGCTTGAAATGCAGGCAAAATATGAGACGGAAAAAAAAGAAAAAGAAATAGAACTACTTAACATAGAAAAACTAAAACAAGAGGAATCTCAGGTAAATCAACGTAGGGTGTTATATTTGGTTCTAGCTGTTCTTTTACTCATTATCATCCTTGCCGGAACAATTTATAACCGTTATCGTGCTAACAAAATTGTTAATGCAGAATTAGAGCTGAAAAACAAAGCAATCAATAAAGCTAAGGGGGAAATTGAGTTGCAAAAAGAAGTTTTGGAAGACAAGAATCAAGTTATTACTTCCAGCATCACCTATGCAAAACGCATACAGGAAGCCATTCTTCCTACAATTGAAGACATACGTTCTTCACTTCCTGACTCATTCATTTTCTTTCAGCCCAAAGATATTGTAAGCGGTGATTTTTACTGGTTCAATAAAAAAGATGATAAAATTTTTATTGCTGCGGTTGACTGCACAGGACATGGAGTACCAGGTGCATTTATGAGTATGATTGGAAACGATTTGTTAAATCAAATTGCCAATGTTGAAGAAATTACAAATCCAGGTGAAATGCTGAACAATCTTCACCGTGAAGTGCAGTTTGCGTTAAAGCAACGAGATGGATTGAATGAGAATCATGACGGGATGGATATTGCACTCTGTTGCATTGATTACAAAAAGAAAGAACTTCAATTTGCATCCGCAAACAGGGTGTTATATTTTTTCAATGAAGCTGGTGAATTCAAAGAATTGAAAGGCGATAAAAACGCAATTGGCGGAATGATTCACAGTAGCAGAAGGAACTACAGTTGCTTTACTATTCCTTTTGAAAAAGGAGATTGTTTCTATATTTTCTCAGATGGTATAGTTGACCAGTTTGGTGGTAAGGACGAAAAGAAATATGGCTATAAACGCCTGAAAAATCTTTTTGCTGAAAACCAACAATTTAAAATGAGTCGCCAGAAAGAACTTCTGGAGAAAACTATGATAACATGGATTGGAGAGCTGGAACAGGTAGATGATATTTTGGTAATAGGAGTAAGGCTTTAGTTTTTTTCAGCCATAAATTTTCTAAATTTATTTAGTCTGTCTACATTAATCCAGTCAACACCAGCAGCCACTAATTCTTTCCACACTTTCTTTTTATTACCAGCAGCCCATATTCTAATTGTATGATTATTTGAGTGAGCTTTTTGTATATAGGTTTTTAGTTTATCCTTTTCTGCTTCAGGCATCTTTCCTTTCCCATCCCATTGTAATAAACTCTTGTAAGAGAAACTTATGCGCGGCATAATATCATTGCCATTTTTTTTGTCTTCATCACCCATGCTTCCTGATAATGAAATGTATCGTGGATTTGAGTTTAAAATGTAACTATCATTTCCGCAATGATCAACCAAAACGCGAACAGCACCAATAATTTTCTTGTCATCAACAAATTTTGTAAGCATTGCATCATAGTTATTCAGAACACTGTCAAGAAAAGGAATAAAAATTTGGCAATCAGCTTTTATGTCAATGTAAAGGATAAACTCTTGTGGTCCATTTTTATAAACGCTTTTGAAATTATTTTCTTTAGCTCTTTGCAATAAAGGTTCGAGATAGAGTTTCTGAAGTGTTCTGCATTTTTTTGTAAATATTCTTTCATGTGCTACCAGTATGCGTCCATCAATCAAATGGCAATCAGCTTCCACACTCATAAATCCATTTTTCAATGACTGAAATAATGGTCGAGTATGCCAGTAATCATTGTGAGCATGGGCATTTATGAGAACAACTTGTGCTGAAGAATAGAAAATGAAAATTGAAAATTGAAGTATGAATAGAACAATAAACCTCATCTGTTCACAATAAATTTTCCTGAAAAGGATTGCGAATTGTTGTAAGCGTTCAAAAAATAAATTCCATCACAGATTAAATCCATTGATAGTTTTATTTTATTGTTTTGGGGTAATTCAACAGAGGAAAAAATAATCATCCCCCAAGCATCAGTTGCAGAAATATTAAGCAATTGATTTTTCTCAAAAGGAGCTTCAATAATAAAATCACCTTTACCTGGATTAGGATAAATTGAAGCAAAAGATTTTTTGGTTTCTTCTTTTATTCCAACCGTGTTTGAAAGTTTGGTGACAAAAATGTCTTGCTGTTGAGTTAGAGGTAAAACATAATCACCAAAATAGCCATAGAGGTTATAAAACCCTGCTACTGCTAATTCTCCCGTTTTGTTAACACCAATAGCATTTCCAAAATCATTACCAGCTCCACCACCAATTTGTGTCCATATTTCATCACCATTCCACCAGTATTTTGCAATAAATACTTCGTAATCTGCAGCAATGTATGTAGTGTCTTGAAAAACTATTGCAGAGTCGAAAAAACCAGTGAGGTAAACAGAACCAAAATTGTCAACACAAACAGCCGTGCCCACATCTAAATCATTTCCACCTACTGCTTTAGCCCATTCACAATTGCCATCGGGATTGTATTTTGTAAGAAAAGCATCGTTGTAACCATGTGCTTGTATTGTATGATTTCCAAATGTTGTTTCGTTTTGAAAATATCCTGTGAGGTAACTGTTTCCTTGCCAGTCGGTAGCAATTGCATATGGATTATCACCCAGGTAGCTATCACATTTTTTAATCCACACAAAATCACCCCATGGGCGATATTTAGCAATAAAAATATCAGTGCTTGTTGGTGATGTAGTGCTTAAATGAACGGTATCAAACAATGTACTACCATAGATATAGCCTGTAATAAAAAAATTACCAGCGGCATCGCTACCAATGCCTTTGGCTGCATCATCATTACTTCCCCCACCTTTTTTCACCCATTGACAAATGCCATTGTTGCCATATTTTGCAAGAAAGGAATCATAATCACCGGATGACGAAACAAAGTTCAAATCAAAATTTGCTGTGCCAGTGAATTGCCCTGCAATTGCAACATTGCCTTGTGGATCTGCAGTTATTGCATAGCCTTTGTCATCTCCTCTTCCACCAGCACTTTTTGCCCAAACTAATTCACCGGCTGGTGAATATTTTGCAATAAAAATATCATTCAGGTCTGCGCTTTCCAGTTTAAGATCATCGAAAAATATGGAATCAAGAAAATAACCGGTGATGTAAATAAATCCTCCTGTATCAATACAAACACCTGTAGCATAATCTTCATTCGGTCCGCCTGCATGTTTCACCCATTGTATCTCACCGGTAGAATTATACTTTGCTAAAAATGCTTCGTAAGTTCCATTACCGTAACAAAAAATAGTGTCAAATTGTGAGTAACCCCCATATTGTCCTGCTACGTAAACATTCCCGTCATCATCAACCGCAACTGCGCGAGCAGCATCCTGACCAATCCAACCGGCAGCTTTTGCCCACTGATATTCTTGAGAATAGCAGGATGCAAAAGCAAGAAGTATTGTAAATAATAAGAATATTTTTTTCACGGGTATATTCAAAAAAAAAGCTGCCAAATAAGGCAGCTTTTTTTCCTAAAGTTTAAATTATTTTTTCGTTACAACCATTCTTTTTGTGAGTATAGTAGAAGAGTTGCGGAGAGTGTAAATGTAAATTCCATCAGCAAAAGAAGCTGTTGAGATGAATTCTTCATTTGAACCTCTTTCAGCATCAATTGATTTTTTGAAAACAATCTGACCTAATGAGTTATAAATATTTAAGTCCATTTTTTCAGCTAAAGGTGAAGTAAAACTTATGCGTGTTAAATCTGAAGATGGATTAGGAATATTTTGTCCTAATTCAAATTTTTCAGCGGCATTTGTTGAAATACCAACTGTTCCATCAGCATCTATAACAATTTTGTAACCTGAAAAAACTGGTTGCTGTGTAATTGGAAAACCATTGCAGGTTAAATGAGCAGTAACGTTCACTAATAAAGGATATGTACCAACCATATCTGGGGTTGGAGCAGTACCGACTGCATGTAAACAGCCTGAAGAGCCTCCTGGAAAAACTCCATTTGAAGGATTAGTTGTGTAGCTAAATCCTGTTGGCATACCAGTAATACTTGTTAAAGTGAAGTCAGTAATATGAAGATTGCAATTAATTGGAGTAGTAACTGCTGTATCAGTTCCAACACGGATCTGCAAATCTGTTGCATAGGGCTGACCTACAGTAGCATGTGGCAAGTTAACAATTGTATCAGGTACAATGTGACTGTGAACCCCATCAGCAGGTAAGGTTGGAGTGCAACTTTGGGCATTACTTTCAGAATAAGCAAACGTAAGTGCAACAGTAAAAAGAAGTAATAGTTTTTTCATGTTTTTGTTTTTTGTGGGTTAAGAATAATTAATAAAGCAAGCAAATATAATCGTTGAATGATGATAATCAAATTAATATAAAAAATTAAGGCTTTTCAATCCTCAATCCAACATCCATAACACCGGGTAATTGCTCAACCCGCATAGCTTGTTCGTATTCAAAAATATAGGTTCCACTCTGCGAAAAACGCACATTTCTTTTGAAGAGGATACGCGCATCCCACAAATCCCCCAGACCTTTTCCAAACCATTTTCCTTTGTCATCCGATAGCATACATTCAACCGTATCGCGCGTAGTTTTCCCGTTTGGGAATGTTGTATTAATAAAAAGAAAAAGATTGCTGTAAGGATAAAATCCTGCGTGACGGATATTGATCAAAACATTATTTCCGGAAATGGTGTCGGTAATATTAACTTCAAATTTTACTCTTTCTGATGTATCCCAATTACTATCAGAAATTTCGGTGTTTTTTTCAAAAATTCTTTTTGAATCACAGGAAGAAAACATCACTACCAAACTTAATGCAATGAAAATCCTTTTCATTTTACTGTGGCTTATTCTGGTCTCCTTTTGGTGGATTGGGCCGATTTTGGCGAGGTGGTCTATTATCTCGTCTTTGCTGAGGCGGCCTCTGTTGAGGAGTTTTTTGTTCCCCGGTTTGTGTAGAGTTAGTTTGAGGAGAATTGCCTTTTTTCTTCTTGTTTTTCCAATTCTTGTTGTTGTTACGTTTGCTTTTGTCCCTATCAAAACGGGTAAGACTATCTTGACCAACAACATTTTCGTAATCAGGTTTTTTCTCTTCAGGAATTGCCTGTTTAGCAGGCATAATATCTGCCTTAATTCCTTGCTTGTTAAGCTCCTGAAATTCTTTCACTTTTTCAACACTGAGCGGAATAAAGGTATCTCTCTCATCCGGTAGCGAATACCAAATTACCCTTCTGAAAATATCGGTTTTCTGGTGCATTGCATATCCGCGATTTGTTTCCAATCTTAGCTTGGTGTCAGGAAAATCTTTTATCGCATCCATGTAGCTGTCTAACTCATAGTTGAGACAGCATTTTAGTTTGCCGCATTGACCGGCTAATTTTTGAGGGTTCAGTGAAAGTTGCTGATATTTTGCAGCGCTGGTTGAAACCGTTCTGAAGTCGGTGAGCCATGTAGAACAGCATAACTCTCTTCCGCATGAACCAATCCCACCTAATCTGCTGGCTTCTTGTCTTGCACCAATCTGGCGCATTTCTACGCGAATTCTAAATTCTTCAGCCAGTCTTTTTATCAGTTCACGAAAATCTACACGATCATCAGCAGTGTAATAAAAAATAGCTTTTGTTTTATCGCCCTGAAATTCCACATCGCTTAGTTTCATTTTTAGGCCCAAAGCAGTTGCGATAACACGGGCTTTGTACATGGTGTCTTTTTCCTGCGCCATGGCTGCTTTCCACTTGTCAACATCGTTGTTGTTGGCTTTGCGGTAAATCTTTTTCACCTCATCTTTTTCAGGGTCAAATTTTTTCTTGCGCATTTGTAATCGCACCAGTTCTCCTGTTATGGAAACAGAACCAATATCGTGACCCGGTGAAGCTTCAACAGCTACTATCTCGCCTACGTTAAGCTGAAGTTTTCCTTCGTTTTTGTAAAATTCTTTGCGGCTGTTTTTGAAACGTATTTCCACATAAGGAAATGGCTCCTGTCCCGAAGGCAGTTGCATATTCGATAGCCAATCAAAAACATTGAGTTTATTACAACCGCCTGTGCCGCAACTGCCATTATTTTTGCACCCTCCCGGTGTTCCGCTTCCTCTTCCGGTGCTGCATCCGCTACATCCCATCTTTATCTAGTATCAGGTATTGAGTATTAATTGTTAAGCCTACAAACTTACACTTTTACAGGAACTTGTTGGCTTGCTCTTAGGAGTGCCCCTAATTTCAGGGAAAGATCAAAGAAAAGTAACTTAGGATAAGCATTCCGTTCGATGTGGTAAGAGGCAGAATCCAGTTCAGTGGTAATTTCCACAATATTGTTTCCTGTAACAAATGTTGAGAATTTCAGCAGAAAATTACGTTCATTTTCTGTCATTCTTGCCAGTTCTGGTGTTGAATAGGTTTGCATTAATGCCTTGCGAAAGATATTCTGACAAAACGACAAAAATGCTTTTTGCTTTTCTCTTCCTTCATCAGTTGACGCCAATTTCTCAGACCAGTTCAGCATTTCAGGAATATTGTTTTTGTAACAAGCAAGCATCCAGTCACGAAAACGTTGTGTATTATCAGTTGAATCATCGCCTTGGGCAGCCATCTTCATAGCTGAACTGAAATTGCCATCCGCAAGGTGGATAATGCGTAATGCATTTTCGGGCAAAAGATTGAATTTTTCAATCAATGTTTTTTGCACGGAAGCATCATCAATTTTTTTAACTTTTACCATTTGTGTGCGCGAAAGAATGGTGGCTAACATAAGGTCTGTATTTTCTGCAACCATGATAAAAAGCGTTCTTTCGGGCGGCTCTTCAATCATTTTTAAAATTTTATTCGCTGCCTGTACATTCATTTTTTCAGGTTTCCAGATTATCACAATTCTGTATTCACCTTCATACGCCTTGAAAGAGAGTTTACGCAAAATGCTTGAACTTTCGCCTACGTAAATTTGCGCCTGTTTATTTTCAATTCCTGCGCTGTCTAGAAATTCATCCAATTCAAGGTAAGGATTTTGAATCAGTGCTTCGCGCATGTCGGCAATCAAATCATCGCTGATAGTTTCGCGCCCATCTTTTATTTTAAAAACCGGAAAAACAAAATGAAAATCAGGATGTGCAATTTTCTGCATTTTCAGGCATGAAGAACATTCACCGCATGAATCATCTTCACCTTTCTTGCTGCAAAAAATGTATTGGGCATAAGCAAAAGCGAGTGGTAGATTCCCACTGCCTGCAGGACCAAGCAAGAGCTGAGCATGGCTTATACGGTTGTCTTTCACCGTTTGTATCAACCGTCTTTTAATATCTTCCTGACCTACAACTTCTCTGAACAGCATTCTAGTTTTCGCTTAAATGGTTTTCTGAATAAAACTGTTTTGCCCACTGTCTGTATCTTCCGATTGGTCCGTCACCTTTTGCCAGCGCAGGGCTGGTTATGTACACTTTGTTTTCCCAGATTTTGAAATCCTGAGCTACATCATGTACATATGCACGGAACGAAATTTTTGGCAAAAATTTATTGATAAGCGGTTTCGGAATAATGCTCAACAACGGATTTATTTTCCCGGGGTTTTCAACGTGCTTCATGCATAAACCAATGCGTAAGAGAATTTTTTCTCCGTCAATAGGAGTGGGCTGCACAAAATTACGATACTGTAATCCATATTCAGGAACGCTGACTTCCACATAAGAATAGCCCAGTCCGTAAGCATGTCCGTGAAATTCTGCACGCAATAAATGTTTCGCATTTCCAAAAAAGTCTGCTTTACGGTGCATAGCATATTTTGCGTTAAGGTAATGCTTGTCAAGTTCTAATTCTGTAAGCATTTCCACCTTATTGTAACCATGTACGATTGAAAGATGACCTAAATCTACGCTGTTCTCAGTAGTTTCCTGAGGATGACTTTTTAGTTCCCATTCGGTTGTAATTACAGGTGTCCAGCCTTCAAAATCAATTGTCGGAACTTCCCATTCGGGCGCCTTACGTTCGCTGTGAAACCATACTAAAACAAAACCATTTTTCTCTTGCAAGTGCCATGAACGTAACACTGCTTTTGGTGGTGGTTTTGTTCCGTAGCCGGTAGAAGTGCAGGTGCCTTTTATATCAAAACAAAAATCGTGAAAAGGACATTTTATTGTTTCGCCCTGAACGGTTCCTCCATGTGCAAAATGCGCACCCATGTGGGGACAATATGCATCTACAGCGGCTGGAATATTTGATTCTGTGCGAAATAAAACGATTTCTTGTCCGCAGAATTTTTTTGAAATAATCTGTCCTTTTTTCAATTGGGCTGATGAACAGGCTGCATACCAGCCATTCGGGAATGGAGGAAGTTCATTAAATCCGGTTTGCCTTTTTTCTGATGCAACCGCTTGTGTTTCTAACATGAAGATATCAATTGTAATTGCTGCAAATTTAACTGAATTGCTTTAAGCAATTGTTAATTTTTAAGAAGGAATCACAGGGAGTGAAACAAAAAAGGCAGTGCCTTCATCCACAGTAGTTTCAAATCGGATAGATCCACTGTTGTTTTCAATAATGCTTTTCACCATTGCCAGTCCAAGCCCCATTCCGGTGCTTTTGGTAGTGAAGTTGGGTGTGAAAATTTTGTCTTTCATTTCATCGCTGATGCCTGTTCCGTTGTCCTGAATTTTTATCAAAACAGTGTTGTCTACTTTTTCAAGTGTAATCAGAATTTTTCCTTCGCGCCATTCAGGAACAGATTGAATAGCATTTTTAATCAGGTTGTTGAATACCCGTTGCAATTGCTCCCGGTCGGCAAGAACAAAGAGATTGATTTCGGCAGTATTGAATTCAATCTTGCAATTTTCTGTTTCGTTGTAAAGCGCAACAACATTTGAGATGGTGTCTGCAATATTTATTTTTTCGTTGTTGGCTTTCGGCATTTTTGCAAAGTTGGAAAACTCAGAAGCAATATGCGCGAGCGTATCAATCTGTTCAATCATGGTATGTGTCATGCGCTCAATGTTTTTATCCCAACCCGGACGTTGCTCTTTGTAGGAATGCTGCAAGTGCTGCACACTCAGTTTCATGGGTGTTAGCGGATTCTTGATTTCATGCGCCACCTGTTTTGCCATTTCGCGCCATGCTGATTCCCGTTCTGATTTTGCAAGTGTTTCAGCACTTTCGCCCAGCTTCAGTATCATGTTGTTATATTCTTTAACAAGCCGCCCGATTTCATCATCGCTGTTCCATTCAATGGGTTTGTTTTCTTTTCCAAGTTTTACCTGTTGGATATTTTTTCCAATCACATCAAAGGGTTCGGTGATTTTTCGGGAGATTAAAATAGCGACTGCAACAGCAATAATAATGAGCAATACGTAGATATTGACCAACGCAGAAAGCAGTGTTAAAATCTCTTTTTGTAAACTGATTTGCTTGGCGAAATAGGGCAGATTAAGGTAAGCCACTATTTCTCCGCTGCTGTTGGTAAGCGGTGCGTAGGCAGAAAGAAAACTAAGCGCACCGATATTTTCGTTGTGAACAAACAAGGTTTTCTTTTGCACCAGCATAGAGAAACCTGCATCTGAATTTAATTTTTCCGAAATAAGTCCAATGTCAAACAGACGCGGACGTGTAGAAACAATAAGCTCGCCTTTGGTGTCGTAGAGATTAATATCGGTGAAAAATACTTTAGAAAATTTGTTGAGCGTGTAGCCCAATTGCTCGGTATTGCCGTAAAAATTTTCGCTTTTCCCCGATTTATTTTCCAGTTCAATCAGTACCGAACGGATTTTTTCGCTGATGGCTTCGCTGTTCTTGTGGCGGTATTCTGTTTCCACATAATAGATGGTGGCAAAACCAATGAGCAACAGAAAAATAGTAAGTATGGAAATAACAGAAATGTTAATTCTGTTTCTGAAATTTTCTGTTTCAATTTTTTGTGAGTTGACAAGCGAATAGCCTGCCAACGTAACTAGAAGAAGCACTGAATAAAACAGAAAAAGAAACGAAACGCCTGTTAATTTTTGAAAGGTTGTAAGCTGCGGGCGGCTCAATAAAATCAACATGTCTGGGTTGGGTTTGTAAAACAAATGCCGCCAGTTTCCCGAAGAGCGGAACTCAAACTTTTCGTTGTGCAATTGCACGGTAGGTTCATCTGCGCTGTAACTGAAATCACCATTTGCCGAAACAATTTTTCCATCGCGGTAAACAGCAAAGGAATAGTCTTCTAAACTCTTGTCATCGTCCACATTTTTGTCGAGCAGCAATTCAGGAAAACCCAATTCGTTTTTTGAACTCTTTTCTTCAAACTCAATATAAGCGGTTGTTTGCTTCTGAACAGAATCTCTGCTGTTGCTGGCGAAAATAATTTTCCCGAGGTAGTTGATTTCATTGGTGGTTTCGTAAGAATAAACCAATGATTTATCGGAAGTTGGTTTGGATGAAGTTTCCAACGATTTATAAAAACCTGCTGTTTGAGTGAGTTTGTTGTTAGAAGCAATCAGTGTGTCGTTGGTATTAAACACACTTATGCGCACTTCATATTTTTGCAGGTAATCGTTAAGGAAATTTTGTTCAACGCGCGAAAAAAACTCATCTTGCTTTTGAGGCAACAGCGTGATAAAGTTTTTGATAATGCGGTCGTTTTGTATCTCAGATGCTACTTCCGAGAAAACGTATTCAGCAACAGGGTCGCGCTCGGTAGCCAACTTCTCTGCAAAAAAGCGGGCTTTTATTTCCACTTTTTCTTTGTGAAAATTTGCGAGTGACCAGGCTGCATAAACTGAAATGACAAGTAATAAAGTGGCAGTTGAAAAAACAGAGCGTGAAGGTTTTTCGCGTTCATTGTGCAGTAGAATTCCACCGCAAATCATGGCGGTAATTCCCAATGCCTGCCAGTTGGTAGCGCCTGTAAGGACTGCTATTCCTGCGAAAGCAATAAGCGCAATGGAATAAGAACTTAGTTTTTGTTTAAGACTGTTTGCGGAAATAAACTCAACGGTTTTATTGAAAATCAAAAACCAGGTAAACAGCATAAGCCCGGTAATGAGTAAGCCTGCATAGCTGAAAAAATTGAGCGTAAAAAGATTGTTGATGGTGAAATCAATATCCGAATCCACTATCAAACGCTCTAATAAATAAGCAATAGGAAAATGCACGCTTAGTGCAAAAAACAACAGCACAGATGAGCTTGCAATGCCTTTAGCTGCCTTGCTGAACTTAATATTGTTAGTGATATAAAAAGTAAGCACGGCAAGAGTAAGAATATTCAGCAGAAAATCTCCAAGCGAAGGAAAAACAGCAGAGGAAGCGTGATACGCAGGATCAAAAAGTGGAAGCGAATAAAGCGATGCAGGATAGTGAAAATACAGCATTGCCGCACGGATGAGCAACACAACCAGCGGGAATAAAACAATTTTTGTTACTAAATAAAAATTAAAAATCCTGTAAAAGAAAAGCAGAAGAAAAAATAATCCCTCAATGAATAAGAGGATGCTGATTACCTGATGAACATCAATGTGGGGCAGTTCTTTTCCTTTCTCAACAGACAAAAGATAAGTGCCGCTTTTATTTTTTATTTCAAGGGGTTCCTTGCTTAACTCAGGAGTTATTTCCAGTTCGTCTCCAAAATCCAGACATTTATTAAAAGAGTTTTGCAGATATTTATTCTCAAACGGGTATTCATTTTTTATTAGTAGCAGTCCGACATAGGTTTTGTTTCCCGCTTTTTGTGTTTTGCTCAGGTACCAACCGTTACTGAGTTTTTGCAATGGTGCTTCGTAATTTCTGCGCGTTGTTAGCTCATTAATTGCCGATACCGAGTTGTTGCTCCAGAACTTGAGTTCATTGTTTTCATAAATCAGAAACAACATTCCTTCTTCGGCAAATAAATTACCAAAGCCCAGACTTGTAAAGCTGTTATAATCGTTGCTGTGTTGCGTTTGATTTATTAGTTCATCCAGATTTTTTTCAAGCAGGGTTTCTTTTTCAAGCAGCTTGTTTTGAAAGCGTGCAGCCTGTTTTTCAAGCGAGGGATGAAACCAGTTGCCCCTGTTAAATACATGCGAAGCCCCCAATAGCAGCAATGCCGAGAGCAGATAAATACTGAGTTTTTTTGAGTTGGGTTTCACAGATGGACAAACCTACAAAATTTGCAGGGCTTTCAGGACTGCAAACTTGCAGCTAGTTTTTGGAAATAAACGGGCGAGTTTAATAACCGCGAGCCATACCACGAGAACAGTTCGCCTTCTACCAACATAATTTTAGCTGTGGGACATATTTTTTTGAAATCCTTCACATGCTTTTCTTTAAACGGAAAAGGCTCTGACGAAAGAAGTATTACTTCGGGATTTGCCTTTTGCAACTGCTGTGAGCTTATTTCGGGATAATGCCCGTTCAGATTTTCAAAACAGTTTTTGAAGCCTGCTTTTTGCAACATATCGTTGATAAAGGTGTTTTTGCCGGCAACCATAAAAGGGTTTTGCCAGATGAAGTAGGCAGAAGTTTTTGTCTCTCGTAAAGGTGCTAAGTACGCAAAGGCTTTTGAAATATTGTTGCTAAGTTTTTGTGCTTCTTTTTCTTTTTGCGTCATTTCTCCAACGACAGCAATCATTTTCAATGCGCTATGTAAATCAGTTATATCGCTAATCCAAACCGGAAAATCTTTTGCCAGTGCTTCTATCTGCTCTTTTTCGTTTTCTTCTTTGTTGGCAATGATTAGTGTTGGGGTTAGCGAGCGTATTTTTTCGATGTTCAGGTTTTTAGTGCCGCCAATTTTTTCTTTTTGTCCAACTTTTTCTTTAGGGTGAATGCAGAATTTGGTGATGCCCACCACTGCTTCACCCAGATCTAAATCAAACAGCAATTCGGTTTGTGAGGGCACGAGGGAAACAATTCTAAGTTGAGCATTCAACTCAATCTCAATATTTCGACCGAGTTGGTCAACAAATTGCACGATAAAGCCTAAAGATTATTCGTAAAACTTCTTCCCGCTCTTCGCCTTCTCCACAATAATCTCAGCTGGTTTAAAGCGCAGGCCGTGTTTGTCTTTTAGGGCATTCATAATATCTACTGCTTTTTGTGCGCCCAAGGTATCAAGGTAACGGAACGGTCCGCCTGTAAAAGGTGCAAAGCCCAACCCGAAAATAGCGCCAATATCACCATCGCGTGGAGAAGAAAGAATGCCTTCCTGCAAACATTGCGCGGCTTCGTTCACCATCAGCATGGCCATGCGTTGTTGTATCTCCAGATCGTCAAACTTTTTGCGGTTAGGGCCGCCAAAATGGTTATACATTTCGGGGTCAATTTGTCCGCTCAGCTTTTTACCTTTCTCGTCATATTTATAAAAGCCTTTTTTGTTTTTGCGGCCTTTGAAACCGGCATCGTAGAGACGTGCAATTCCTTGTGATATTTTCGCGCCTTCGCGTTTCATGGCAAATTCGGTGGTCAGTTCGCCTTTCATAATATGTGCGCCAACATCAATGCCCACTTCATCCATAAGCGTTATTGGTCCCACAGGGAAACCAAATTTTTTCAACGCTTTATCAACCTGCAAAGCATCTGCACCCTCGTCAAGCAGCAACAATGCTTCGTTGCTGTAAGGAGCAAGAATGCGGGTGGTATAAAATCCCGGACCGTCTTTTACCACGATACAGGTTTTGCCTTGTTTTATTCCCAACTCCAGACACGTTGCAGTAACCCAATCAGCCGTTTTATCGGTAACAATAATTTCAAGCAGCGGCATTTTTGGAACAGGCGAGAAGTAGTGCATACCAATAACGTTTTCGGGGCGTTTTGCATGTTTTGCAATCTGGGTAATGGGTAGAGAAGAAGTGTTGGACGCAAAAATGCAAGTGTCTTTGGTGTTTGCTTCCACATCGGCAAGCACGTTTTGTTTTACCTTAATATCTTCCAGCACTGCTTCAATAACAATGTCGCAATGTTGGAAGCCCGTGAAATCCGTTTGTCCCCAAACACGCCCAATAATGCTGTCGGCATGAGTCCGGCTCATGGCTTTACGTTTCACTTTTTTGTAAAGATTATCCCAGATTGTTTTTTTACCGTTGGCAACAAACTCATCCTTTATGTCTTTAAGAATTACGGGAACACCTTTAACCGCTGTAACCTCCGCAATACCCGCTCCCATAAAGCCTGCGCCCAGCATACCAACACGGCTAAAAGGTTTTACTTTATCCGCCATCGGGTTCTTTTTCATCTCGGTCATGGCGAAGAAAATATTGATGAGCTGCGCACTTTCGGGTGAAAGAACCAACTGCTCAAATTTGATCACTTCGGCTTCATAACCTGCTTTTTCGCCTTGGTTCATGCCAATCTGAACACACTCCAGAATTTTGTAAGGCGCAGGATAATTACCCTGCGTCTGGCGGTCAACCATCTCTTTTGCTTTCTTGAAAATAAGGTTGCGCCCGATTGGGTTGTCTTCTAACAATCTATCTACTAAAGTCTTTTTGCGCTTGCGAACCAAAGGGCGTTTAATCAGTTCCTGAGCCAATGCAATCGCGCCATTCAGCAATTCCGATTTTTGTGTCATGCGGTCAACCAAACCCATTTTCAGGGCAGGGCGCGCATAAATGGTTTTGCCTGTAAGCATCATGTCCAATGCTTTTTGAATGCCCACCAAACGAGGCAAACGTTGCGTTCCACCACCACCTGGAAGCAAGCCAAGCTGCACTTCGGGAAGCGCAAGTGTTGTTCCTTCATCTGCGCAAATGCGCGCGTGACAAGCCAGTGCAATTTCCAATCCTGCACCTAAACACGCACCATGAATAGCAGCTACCACTGGCTTTTTAGATTTAGCAATTTTCGCTAAGCCTTCGTGGCCTTTGCGGGTTACAGGTGCAAAGTCACCCGGCTTTTTCACTTTCTGAAATGCTTCAATATCTGCTCCCGCGATAAAATCTTTTTTGCGGCTGATTAATATGGCTGCTTTTACTGATGGGTCATTATCAACTTCTTCAAAAAGTTTGGTAAAAACATCAATGAGTTCGGGAGAAATCTTGTTTATTTTTTCACCCTGCTGGTCAAGCCAAAGAATGGCAATGTCGCCACGTTTTTCAATTTCTGCGTATTGGTTTTTCATAAATCAATAGGAGGTCTTTTAGTTGGGGTAACGTTCCAAAATCATTGCATGGCCGTGGGCACCTGCAGCGCAGGCAGCTAATATTCCGTACTTTCCGTTTTCACGTTGCAGGCGGTTGGCAACTGTTGTTACTAAACGTGCGCCTGTTGCACCAAAAGGATGCCCGATAGCCAATGAGCCTCCATGAATATTTAGTTTGTCCATGTTCACTTGCCCAACAGCTTTATCTCTGCCCAATTTTTCTTTTGCAAATTCATCCGAAGCCAAACATTTAATATTTGCAAGAACCTGACCGGCAAATGCTTCGTGCAATTCAACAACGTCCATGTCTTTCAGTTCAAGATTGGCGCGTTTCAATACTTTTGAAATAGCATAAGCAGGACCTAATAAAAGCTCTTCCTTTAAATCTGAGCCTGTAAACGTGTAATTATGGATATAAGCTTTGGGTTTTAGTCCAAGTTCTTTTGCTTTTTCTTCGCTCATTAATAATACAACAGCAGCGCCATCAGTCAGAAAAGACGAATTGGCTGCAGTCAGAGTTCCGTGTGGCTTTACAAATGCAGGTTTCAGAGAGGCAAGCTTTTCATATTTACCTACACGAACTCCATTATCTTGTTTTATGGCAGCAAACTTTGGAGGCAATGCAACCTCAGTAATTTCTTGTCCTAAAATACCATCGTCAATTGCTTTTTGAGCAAGAGTGTGAGAACGCAATGCAAATTTATCCTGGTCTTCGCGCGGGACAGAATATTTTGCTGCAAGAATATCGCAGTCAACACCCATAGTTTTTCCTGTAGTATATTCTGCAATAGCTGGTGCATCGGGCACAAAATCTTTCAATCGCAAAGAAAAAATGAATTTCAGTGTATCGCCAAAACCTTTGAGTTTTTGCGCATTGAATAGTTTTTTGCGCATGGGCTTATTGAATAAAATAGGAGCATCGGAAGTGCAATCTGTACCGCCTGCAATTACAATATCGGCTTGCCCCGCCATAATTTGTTCCACACCGCTTGAAATTGCCTGGTTAGCAGAAATGCAAGCCTGTGTAACTGTGCTGCAAGGTGTTGTATAAGGAATTCCGGCTGTCAAAGCAGCTTCGCGTGCCACATTACTGGTTTTCACGTTTGAGATAACAGTTCCCATAATAACACGGTCAACCGACTTAGGGTCAACACCTGTTTTTTTCAGTAAGCCAGAAATGGCATATTGCCCCAACTGGTATGACAATAAATCCATATAGTCTGTTCCGCTTTTCAGAAATGGGGTGCGGGTTCCGTCAATGACAACTACTTTTTTCATGATTAAAATTATGGTTATGTTTAAGAGGCAAAACTAAGCTATATTATTAAAATGGTGAATAAGCCTGCTCTATTTATAACAAACGAGAAAAAATTATGTTTGTAATAGTATTGATTGCACTTGTTCAGATACCACTTTTACGGTATCTGAAGTACCTTTATAAATGCTAATTTTGCCACATGGAAGAAATTAAAATCCTGCCTACCAGGATTATCAGTTCCGAACAGGATTCGTTAGCGGATTATTTTAAAAAAGTAGTGCAGCACAGAGCATTAATTCTAACACTCGCCAAACGCGATTTAAAAGTAAAATACGCGCAAACGTATTTAGGTTTGGCTTGGACTATTGTTCAACCTGTAACAGCAGTTATTGTTTTTAGCCTATTTTTTTCAGTGCTTCTCGAGGTCAAGAATGACTACCCGTATGTATTATTTGTTTTAAGCGGTGTATTGCTATGGAACCTTTTTAATTATATTTTTTCGCAAGGAAGCACAAGCTTAACTAATAATCAGGATTTAATCCGTAAGTTGTATTTTCCGAAAATAATTTTGCCGTTGTCTAAAGTGCTGGTGGCTTTGGTTGAGTTTGGAGTAACCTTGGTTTTATTAATCTGTCTGTTAATTTTTTTTCAGATAAATATCGGGTGGCAAATAATTTTCAGTCCGCTAATAGTTGCAATCACAATTGTATTTTCAACTGCTGTTATGCTCATACTTAGTGCAGCCACAATAAAAAACAGGGATTTGAATCACATCATCCCTTTTTTAATTAATTTCGGAATTTGGTTTACGCCTGTTTTTTATCCTGTAAGCATTATTCCTGAAAAGTTTTCAAATCTTATCTATCTTAATCCAATGGCAGGATTTATAGAACTATTCAGGTGGAGCATTGGCATACAGGAAGTTTTTAATCCCTATTATCTTATTTCAGTATTACTATCTTTTGTATTATTAATAATATCACTAATTTATTTCATAAGAACAGAAGACAGTATTGCGGATAATATCTAATTTAGAATGATAAAAATCATTTCGCTGCTACTGTTTTATTAGCTTACTTTGTTAAAAAATCACCATGAGACCAGTTCTTAATAACCTTGAATTAGAAGCAGAATTTCAACGCGAAGGATTTGTTGTTGTTGATTTTATTTCTAAAGAAGATGTCGCGATTTTAAAGCAAAAATTCTTTGATACACTACCATCAAGTGGAGGGCAAATTACAGCTCCTGAAACGGGTTTTGATATGCCGGATGAAATAACGTATGACTTTACCTTCATTGATAAAAACCCGGAATACAAAAAATTGGTTTTTGGTATAATAACAGAAATGTTCAATGCAAAAATGAATGAACTTCTGAATAACTACAAACCGATTATTGCTAACTACATCCGCAAAACTACTGAGAAAGGAGGCGAAGTTCCATTACATCAGAACTGGTCGTTTGCAGATGAAAAGAAATGTTGTACCGTTTCCATCTGGTGTCCTTTGGTAGATGCTACTATTGCTAACGGAACCTTGCAGGTAGTGCCAGGAAGTCATAAGCGTTTTGGTGAAATAAGAGGTCCAATGGTTCCCTGGGAATTAGAAAATATAAAGGCTCCAATCATAAACAAATATATGAAGCCAATTGAAATTCCGGTTGGTAAAGCAGTAATATTAGATGATAGCATTGTGCATTATTCGGCACCCAATAAAACTAAGGATTTAAGGTTAGCAATTCAGTTAATTTGTATTCCCGAAGAACTTCCATCATGGCATTATTACAAAAATCCATCAGCTAATGATGGAAAAGTAGATATTTTGGAAGTTGACAAAGAATTTTATTTTCAGTTTAATCCCTGGCAGTTTCCTACTAATGTAAAATCAATTGGAAAAGTAGATTATCGTCACAAGGATTTAGATGAGGATTCTTTTGCTTCCCGTTTATATGGGAAACGGTTTGACATAAAAGAAGAAAAAAATATTTTTCAAAAAATTAAAGCAGCGTTGGTAGGCGAAAATTAGTGCCATGAATATTTTTAAAGACGAAGCATTACAAAAACAATTTGACCGCGATGGCTATCTAACGCTGCGTTTAATTGATTCGGATAAAGTTGATTTGCTTTCTGAGTTATACCGCAAAATTCAACCTGTTTCCATGAAAGGTTTCTCTTCAACTATTTATAATCCTGACATTGAGTTAAAGAAGAAAACAAGCGAAGAAATTGTTGCTATGCTTGACAGTTCAGTGCAAAATCATTTTCAGAATTTCAGAAAATTAGGCAGCAGTTTTCTTTGCAAAACTCCGGGACAAGAGAGTTTTATGCCTGTGCATCAGGACTGGACAATCGTTGACGAATCAAAATTTCAATCCGTTACCATTTGGATTCCGCTTACTGATGTTGATGAAAAAAACGGGGCAATGCGCGTGTTGCCCGGAAGTCATAAATTCTCTGATGTATTGCGCAGCCCTACTTTGCCTGGAGCTTTCCAGCAATTGAATAATGATATTTACATGAAGATGAAGTGGGTGAAAGTGAAAGCGGGCGAAGCGGTTATTTTCAGTCACGCTCTGCTTCATGCTTCTCCTCCAAACCTTAGCAGCAAAGACAGAGTAATTGCCACTTTCGGTTTGGTGCCACAGGAGGCAGAACTTATTTTTTATCATAAAAACGAAAGCGGCAAAGTTGAAAAATATGCAACGGCTGATGATTTCTTCATTACCTACAACGAAATAGGAAAAGCTCCTGTAAATGCAAAAAGAACTGACGAGTTTGATTACGCTTGGCAGCCGCTGACAAAAGCAGAACTGAACAAAGCGATAAAAAAATATCAAGAGAAAAATCCAATTAAAATGAAACAACTTTTTAAAGATCCTGAAGTGCAGAGTTTCTTCAGCAAAAATGGCTACGCTCGAATTCCCATGCTAGATGCAACTGATGTAAAACAATTGCTGGATTATTTCAACGAACAAAACCTGCGCGACCATTCAGGCTATGGATTCAATATGAGCATGGAAGATGATGACAAGGAAAAAGTGGCACGTATTCGCAAGAAAATATTTGAAGTGGCATTGCCTAAAGCTCTACCCCATTTTGAAAATGCAAAGGTTATCGCAGGCAGCTATGTTGTAAAAGAAAAAAATCCGCAAGGAGTTGTTCCGCCACATCAAGATTGGACTTTTGTGGATAATGAAGGAGAGAATTATTCTGTTACCTGTTGGATTTCGCTTGTGCCAACCAACATGCAAAATGGATACATGGGCGTGATTAAAGGAAGTCACCTGATTTATAAAAACACGCGACCATCACCATCACCGCAAGTTCCAACGCCTTTGATGAATCATTTATTTTCCATTTTTCCTTACCTTGAAATGTATGAAATGCAACCGGGCGAAGCATTGATTTTTGATCACCGCACATTTCATGCATCAACGCCCAATACAACGGATGATCCGCGCATTGCAATCGGTTTGGGATTTACACAGGCAGATTCAGAGCTTTATCATTTTACGCTAAAACAGAACGGTAAGAAAGATACATTACTGAAATACAAAATTGACGATGCATTTTTGCTGAAATACGATAATTCAAAATTGTCGAAGATGTATGATAAGGGCGAAGCAATTACCGGGTATGAAATAGCAGAAGAGTTGCCGTATATTTTTCCAAACCCAACATCAGATGAATTGTTGGCTAAAATTAAAGAAGCCGGAAATACCTTTAATGTAGAGTTATGTGAGCACATGGCAAAGTTGTTTAACTTTAACATGGATGGAAGTGCTAAACATCCTGAACCGGTAGTAGAAGAACTGGTGGAAGTGGGAAATGAACCCACCCAACCAAAAGAATCGTTTTGGAAAGTTTATACACCTATCAACATTTTGCGTGAAATAAAATTTCGTGTAACAGGAAATTAAAAAGAAGTCATGTTTGAATTTGCAAGGATGAAACGTGTGTTTAAAAACCCTCAACTGCAGGAGGATTTCGAGCGTGAAGGTTTTGTTGTAGTTGATTTTTATACACCTGATGAAATACGTGAAGCCGAAGAATTGTATCACCGGATGCATCCAAAAGATGAGAAAGGTTTTTTTCCTTCTACATTTTCTAAAGACAAAAATTACCGTGACACAACAGACAAAGAATTAAAAAGAATAGGACACAAACGGTTTGAAGAATTATTTACAGATTATCAGATTATCAACGGAAGTTTTATCGTAAAATCACCTGGCGAAGAAAGTTATCTACATGTGCATCAGGATATGACTTTGGTAGATGAAACCGAGTTTACCGGCATGAATATCTGGACGCCACTTACTGACCTAACTGAAAACAATGGAGTGTTATACATTCTCCCAGGAAGCCACCGTTTTTTTCCTACTTATCGCGGACATACACTTCGTGGATTTTATGACGGAATTCAGGAAGAAATTAAAGATTATATGACTCCGTATTATCTGAAAGCAGGGCAGGCAGCGATTTTTGACCAAAGTATTATTCACTTCTCACCACCCAACATTAGTAATGATATTCGTATTGTTACCAATGTTTATTTCACCCATAAGGATGCTCGTTTTGTAATTTGTTATCACGACAAAAACAATCCTGAATGGAAAAATAAAGTGGAATTGTTTGAACAGGATTTATCATTCATGACCAACTACGAACAATTTGGTGCAAACATATATGGTCGTCCACAAATGGGCAAAAGCCTTGGAATAACTGATTATAATTTTCCTGAATTATCCATTGAACAGTTGGAAAATCAATTCGGGAGAAAGAGACTTAGGGAATTTACACCAACAAAAAAAGTTACAGTTGAAACTTTGCAGGAAGTTGAAGTTTTAACTACTGAAAAAGCACAAAAATCTTTTTGGGAAATATATACTCCGAAAAATATTTTGAGAGAAATGAAATATAAAATAACCGGAACTTAGTTTAGAGATAATGCCAGCCTCTCCAATTTTTAAAAATTCTGAACATCAAGCTATCTTTGAAAAGCAAGGGTTTTTAGTACTGCCATTTCTGAATGAAGAAGAAGTGCGCCACATGGATAAGTTGTTTGATGAATTACATCCTATTCTTCCTGCTGACGGTTTTTTTGCAGGCAGTTATTCATCTGACATGGAGTATAAAATAAGAGTGAGCGAAGAGATAAAAATTGTTTTCAAAAGAAGATACGAAGAAGTATTTCAGAATTATACACCATTTGGTGGAGCGTATCTTTTTAAAATGCCATCGCCCAACTCTGATTTATTTATTCACCAAGACTGGACTGTAGTGGATGAAAGCAAACACATTGCTTTGAATATCTGGACTCCTTTGTGTGATATCACTCCAGAAAATGGTCCCCTGATGGTTTTGCCGGGAAGTCATTACACAGCTTTTCCGGTTATGCGCGCGCCAACAATGCGTTACTTTTTCGATCACGATTACCAACTTGCAATGCAGCAGTTAGAGCCCGTGATTGTTAAAGCAGGAACGGCTGTAATCCTTAATCAATCCTTAATTCATTATTCTCCGCCTAACAAATCCGATAAAATCAGGAAAGCAATTACGGCAGGTGTAAAAACAAAAAATGCTCAAATGATTTTTCATTATAAAGATGTTGAGCGTAACGACAATCTAGTTGAAAAATTTGAAATGGATGATGATTTTTTTATTCAGTTTGAAGATTTTTTCAAAGACATTTACAAACGCCCGACAGTAGGCAAGAGTATCGGTTTTATTGAATACGAAGTGCCAATATTGAAGGGAGAAGATCTGAAACATCGTATACGCAAAATGAAAACTGAGGCAGGGTTTACGTTTAAAGAAATTGAAGAAAAAATTCCTGAGCCACAGTTTGCAGAAGCAACAACGACTTCACCAAAAGAAGAAAGAAATTTCTGGGAAGTTTATACGCCCATGAATATTGCAAGGGAAATAAAATTCCGTGTAACAGGAAAGTAACTATGAGCGAATACAGGCAAATACTAAAAGATGAAAAGTTAAACGAACAACTGCGAGAACGAGGTTACATAACTGTTCCGTTTCTGAATAAAGAGGAAGTGGATTCTCTGATTAAAACTTTTTACGACAATCATAAAAGCGACATCAATCATTTTTATGCTACAGCACATGTTAATGATTTGGATTTTCGTGAACGGATGAATCAGGAAATCCGGAAAGTATACAACCGCGCGATTAGTGGATATTTTATTAATTGTCGTCCGTTAGGTGGTTCATATATTGTAAAACCCATAGGTCAGCAGGGGCTTTTACAACCGCATCAGGACTGGAGTATTGTTGAAGAAGATTTATACCGCTCTTATAATATCTGGATTCCGCTGGTTGACCTGACTGAAAGTAACGGCACTATTTCAGTGTTGCCGGGCAGTCACAACTGGGTAAAAGCAGGTTGCCGTCATCTTACAATTCCGTGTGTTTATGGAAAAGTTTATGATTTGGTTTGGGAAAATATGACACCGCTCTATCTTAAGGCAGGTGAGGCTTTAATCTACGACCACGCCTTGGTTCATGCATCAGGAGTGAACAAGACAAATGAATTGCGTTTAGCCTGTGCTTACGGCATAATTCCTGAAGAGGCAGAAATGCGCTACTTCTGGAACAACAACGGACAGGTTGAAAAATATGCAAGCAACCCTGAATATTTTATGACACAAAATATTTTTACGGGTCCGCACGGATTAACCAAACTTGCTGATGTTGATTACGATTTTCACCAGATTACTGAAGATGAATTTTACACACTTGCTGGAATTGAAAAACCAGCTGAAGCAATTCATACCAGCTCCATATCAGAAAACGTTAATGCTGGTTCACAGCAAGCTGAATCTTTTTGGGAAATTTATACGCCCATGAATATTTTACGCGAAATCAAATTCAGGTTGAGCAGTAAATAAATTACATTTGCTCATCGTCTAAATCAAAGTGTAAAACTGTGCTGAAACAACTGAAAGATTTTTTTTCATCCCCTTCACAAACTGAAGTTGCAAAGCACAAAGCCACTCACACAACAAGTGATGTGGGCGATTTCTATAACGAATACACCGATAAGTTTTTGCAAGTTTATGGTCAGGTAATTCAGGCATTCCGGACACACGATGTTTCCAAATTATTGGATTACCAGATTGAAGCCATGCAACTGAAAGCAGGAATGAAAGTGCTGGATGCGGGTTGCGGTGTTTGTGGCCCTGCAATTTATTTTTCACAAAAAACAGGAGTGGAAATTCATGCGATTACGATTAGTGAAGAGCAATACAAACAATCACTTGAAAATGTAAAGAAAGCAGGGCTTGAAAATAAAGTGTTTGTTTATCATGGTGATTACCATCAGCCGGAAGAACTGATTAAACAATCTGATTTTGATGTAGTTTATTTTTTAGAATCATTCGGGCATTCACCTTACCACCACAAGGCAATTGATGCTGCATGGAAAATGCTTAAGCAAGGTGGGTTGCTTTACATCAAAGATCTTTTCAGACGCGAACCATTGTTGCCCGAACATGCTGAAAAAATTGAAAGAGAAATAAAAAAAATCAATGAAGCATACCGCTATAACATAGCAGATATGTATGATATACTCAAACATCTGCGCACCAAAGGTTGGATTATTTCAAAAATAAAAACCATCGATTTGCCTTTAGCAGATTTTGAAAATCTGACCATTTCCAACGAGTTTCAGGAACTCACCGGCATTGCTAAAATTGAAAGCTGGGATGATTATATTTTTCCGATTGATTTTTTTGAGATGCACAGTATTAAACCGTTATTCAGTTTGGACAACGGATTAGATAAATATTTTCTTCAGAACCTGATGTATATTCAGGTTTATGGAAAAAAAGAAAAAGAATTATAATGTCTGAAAATTCTGCTGCAGGTATTAGTCCATTTTTTTCTACCGATTGGAAACCCTCTCCTTACCGGCAAGTCATAGCTGATAGTCATCGAACAGAATTAGAAGATAAAGGCTATTTTGTATGTGAAAAATTATTCTCTACAGAAACGGTTGAGAAACTTAACAACCTTTACAATAAGTACCAGCATCAAGGCATGAATAATATAGGGATGTTTATGAGCGCTTATTCAAAAGATATAGATTACCGCAAGTCTGTTCATGAAGAGATTGGAAATATTGTTAAAGCTGAACTGGATACACTGTTCCAGAATTATCAGCCGGCAGTTTACAATTTTGTAATAAAAAGTTCTATGCCTGAACATGAGTTGCCATTGCATCAGGATATTACATTAATAGATGAAAATAAATCATCGCCCATCAATATCTGGATTGCATTGACGGATGTAAATATGGAGAATGGTCCGGTGTGTGTAGTGCCTAAAACTCAATATTTTTTTCCACCATATCGTTCTAACTTCTCGGATCAGAATATCGAAAATCTGAGCAGTGATTTAAAACAATATGCAGTTCCTGTTTGCCTTAAAGCAGGGGATTTATTGGTTTTTGATTCAAGACTAATACATTATTCTTTGCCCAATATTTCAGGCAAAGACAGAGTGGGAGCAGTTGTTTATATTTTTCCGGATGATGTATCGTTTTTATTTATGAGTAAATCAAAAACTGCAGATCTTAAAGACTTTGATTTAATGGAATTAAAACGTGAAGATTTTTTTATTAATGCCGATTTCGAAAAAGGT